>NZ_CATJGZ010000042.1:0-4582 GCF_949740115.1 Bacteroides sp. 41_26 | reverse complement strand
TCCTTTTGCAGGCACTTTTCATCTACCAGAAAAGCATATAGATCCTCCACCAGCGACTGTTCCAGAATAATGTTGTATGAATTCTCCGGTATGAAGCAGAAGTCAAGTTTTAATCCCAGACGGCTTTCTGAAAGAAGGTAATTCAGCTTTTCATTCAATTTTTGCAGATAGGTGTGGTAGAATTGTTTATGCGGATGTGAACCGAACCTTTTATAATGCCTCAGATAAGGGGTATCCAGATGTATCGGTCGGTCATGGGTATCATAGTCCTTCAGAGCGGTTGAAAATAGTTCAAAACTTTCAAGGATGGAATCCTGGAAGGGACGGGGCATTGCCCTGTCGAAATAATACTCGGGAGTAACTGTTCTGTAGCATTCGTGAAGACTGTAAAGGCAATGTAGAAGACCGGACAAGACATTCCTGTCGTCTCCGGCATAGTCTATGAGAAGCTTAAAATGCCTTTCAAAAGAAAGGTGCAACGGCACGTTCACGGATTCCGTCTGTACAGCCGTTCTGAAATAAAAGCATAATTCATCAATGGATATGACAACCGAGGTTGTTATGAGTTGCTTCATCATTTCCATCTGTTCCGATAACTTTATTTCCATATTTTCCAGAGTTCTGGCCTGGCGTTTTTCTTCCCGGATTTTCGTTGCGTCATTTTTATTAGGGTCCATGATATAGGGATTTATTTACCGTAAAGATAATGAAATAGATGATACATGGCATATCCTAAAAACGGAAAGGCCTCCGATGAAGAAAAAAAGTAAGAGAAACTATTCTGCATAGTCTCCCTTATTTTAATCAAGTAATTCCGATTGATTTATGTTTTCTGTGGCAATTCAAGTCCTGCCCTGACGATCAGCCTTTTTACCTGGGTTATCCGGAATTTGCAACCTTTGGAGGTAACAAAGCCTTGCCGGTTTAAAATTCCGGTCATTTCGGACAAGGACTTCCCCTGCATGAGCAATGAATGCAACATGGCAATGGCTCTCATATTATTCGGGTTATTGTCCGCCTTAGTCTTGTTGGTCTTTACACTTTCCCCGATAGCCCGTTCAAGGTTATTCGTCAGGTTCTCGGATTTACCAAGCCGGCATCCTCTCGCTTTCTTGGCCTGTAGCGATTGCCTGGTTCTCTGACTGATCAGTCCGGCTTCATACTCTGCTATACTGCTGATGATATGCAGTACGAGTTTATTTGCTTCCGGAAAATCACAAAATACAATCTCCACATCACTTTCCAGCAATTTACTGGTGAAAGCTACATTCCGGCTTAATCGGTCCAGTTTGGCTACAATTAAGGTAGATCCTGTTTTTCTGCATTCTCCCAAAGCCTCTATAAGTTTGGATCTGTTGGATTTACGTCCACTCTCTGTTTCAATATACTCAACAATCGGCTTTTTATCCTTCAAGTGATTCTGTATAATTTCTCTTTGAGCCTCCACTCCCAATCCGGAGATTTCCTGTTTTATCGTGGACTGTCGGAGGTAGGCAATATAAGTTTTTGCTTTCATTTTTACATATTTTAATAGTCGGTTACAAATACCAAACGAACGTTCAATATCTGTCACCTGAAGTTTATGAAAAAGAAATCCTGTGAGATTTTGAGGTTTCATAGATTCCAACTTCTCATAGGATTCCTATTATTTCAGATTCGGTTATTTTTGAAAAATACTATTCTCTTATAGTTCCATACTCTTCAGAAATCCTTTTTTCATAATTATCCGTTTTCTCCACATTCTCGTCTATCACAGAAACGAGCATATCAAAGTAAACGTCTTCTATTACATTCTTTTCTCCTTCAGAATCAGGAATAAGATGTACTTCAAAGAGATCCTTTCCTTCATCGAGAACGATTTGTACCATTCCCGTATGCTTGAATCCCTGCACATGAAATTCCAGTCCGCCTTTGACCGGCTTTATCGTATCCATATCTACTCCCCATGACATTACTATAACGGGTTGTGTCTTTAGGATTGACCATATATATCCTGCTAGTTTCAGATCACAATTTTTGTTCTCCATATTCGATTGTATTTAAGTTATAGTATTCAGTGTAAATTCTCCGGTAATCCTCCATATCCAGTTCAGGGAAAACGGAGTGGTATATATAATAGAGGTCTTCTGCGCTCCATAATTCCCCCTGATCGAGCAGGGCAAATATTTCATCCGTCGCTTCATCGAATTCATCATAGCTCCTCCATCGCCTTGCTGGTATCTTAGGTTGGTGAGGATAAGGTTCAGTACAATTCTCAATGATATGCTCTACCAGTGACAGACAGTTTATGAGGTCTTTCTTTATTGTAAACTCATGGTCCGTATGTGGTTCGTAATATCCACAGCTAAGATTGACGCAACTGACCAGAAGCCCTCGTTCCTTTAGTTCCTGCACATCCGTCATCATTCCATGTGTTTCCCTGTATCCGAACTTTTTATATCCGGCAGCTTGAAGGAATCCGGGAGAACATAGTGAGGTCCAGCCGATTTCTGTAACAATGTCCTGATAACCCCGTCTGTCAGGCTGTATAACAAAGCGGCAGTCATTGAAAAAATCCATCACCGCTTTTCCAGAACCTACACATCCCACCTCTTCACTGACAAAGAACGCCAGTTTTAGAGTGTCATACTTTTTCAGACATTTGAGTGCTATCCATATTCCATTTTTGTCATCGGCTCCGAGTCCTTCCTGTCTTTTATTCCGGGAGCTGTAACCGAATATGATTTCTCCCGTTTCGACAGTCGTGAAATCTTTTGAATGTAACCTCTGTACCTGGTCAAGATGTGCTACGATACAGGGATATGATTCCGCTTCCCCTTTTGTTATATACAAGTTCCCGGCTGCGTCCATTTCAACTTTGGTACCAGTAATTCTCTTGGTATAATTCCATATAAACTTGATCATCGCCCGTTCTTTTCCGCTTGGGCTATAAACCTTGTATAATTTCTTAAGCAATTCCATCATTCTTATTTTTTGTGGGTTAAACATTTATTTCATTCATCTCGTATGCATATGGCAGTCCTGTTTCCTCATCTATCCTGTCATAAAGCATGTCATTCAATTTATGAAGTTCTCCCGCTTCCAGCAGTCTTTGTGCCGACTCTACGGATATTATCTTTCTTTCATATTCACAGAGGATATTGTTCCATACCCGGTATATGGTTATGTCTTCTGCATACTCATAGTAATCCTCATCATAATCGGAATAATGCCAGTTTTCCTTTTTGTATGTCTGTTCCGCTTTCTTCCGGCATTCTTCACAGCAATAGTACTCTTCCGTTATGTTCGAATAGAAATTATCCTCTTCCAGAAAATGCCCGCTACATTCCGGACATTCCGTAACATCCGACTCATGATGGTATTCCTCGAGATTTTCTATCCATATGAATTCGTCCAGATTCTCCACGTCACAGTAATACTCGTGTCCGTGATAATATACGAGGCTGGTTTCATTGCAATGGTATTCGTGGAAATCATCGTATTCCTCCTCACCATTCAGAGAACCGTCAGTAATATCAAGTGCGATGTCACCACTTCCGTAATTATCTGCTGTCCTCTCGGATTGATTGTACCACTTGAATGAATCCTGGTAGCTTAGCGTGTCATCCCAGTCCAGGTCACATTCTATCCTGAATTTCCTGTCTGACAATGAATTCTCTTCCAGGTCAACAAAAGCCCTTGCATCACCACATCCGGCACCGACTTTCTTATAACCGTCAATGTGTCCTCTCTTTATCAGAACATCTATTAAAGCACGTTTGAGGGTGTTGTTCTCATCGGTAGCGTATTGTCTTTCCGCCAGTCTCCATATCTTTCCGTCCTGGTCTGTAACCTTGTTGTAGATGACACACCTTGCTGTCACCTTTCCTTCTTCATTAATCAGGTATGCCGCGCTTGCATCGACTGAATTCGTATAGAAATAATGCAGTTTCCTGTCTACCATGCAGGAATGAAAATCTCCCATACAAGAGGAGGATGAGTATATCTTCTCGAAATTCTTGTCTATGCATAACCTGTTTTTAGGGAGCCGCCCCGTTGTATAAGTCTGCCAGTCCGCCGAGAATTCCTCACATAGGTAAGTCACTACCTGTTCCGGAAGGGTTTTACCAAATTCTGTTTCCAGTATGAGCGAGCGGTAGAGTTTCCCCGCTTTCATTTTAAACACCTTTTCTCCGTTCTCATGGTTAATGTAGCGGATTGACCTGGTATCCCCGTCCTCACATAGCCCTTTCAGTTCGTCCGTTTCAAAGTTCCTGGAGTAAAAGAGTTCTCCGTCCAGCTCCAGAACATAACGTAATGACATATCTGAGTGTCCGCTTATAATTATTGTCCGGGTAATGGTTTTCTTCAGTTCCGCCATTGAGGAAATATGAAGCAGCGTATAGTTGTTTGTCTCTATTGCTTCATGTAGTAATCTCTTGTTCCTGATATATGCCAGCAGTATCTTGTTTTTTCTGCTGCATACCCCGTTTCCATGCTTGACAATTCCAAACATGTCCTTGAATTCTTCATAATTTTTAAATTTGTAGTATAACATAATCTTTCTTGTTTTAAAATGTTGGTAAATAAAAAAGGAGGACAC
>NZ_CATJGZ010000041.1:0-62161 GCF_949740115.1 Bacteroides sp. 41_26 | reverse complement strand
TATTCCCTTCCCAATTTATAGGCAAATATCTCACATTGTTCCTCATCCCATTGTATGTAATACCCCTCTTTATATATCTTACAAAGTATTTTTATTACCGGATAAGGTCCTTTGATACCACAGCTCCTTCAAAAAAAGGCTGCTTTCGTAGGAAAATAAACGATTCCATTAAATTCTGTTGCCATAATTATTTAGTTGAGAGTTGAAAGTTGGCTGCACGGTGTTTAAAGCTTTTATGTATTAATTAATAATTTGAGAGATTTATGAAAAAGACAGTCTGGAGTACGATTCTGAAAATGATTATTGCAGTGGCCAGTGCTATTGCAGGAGCAATTGGCGGTCAGGCAATGACGCTCTGAAATAAAAGACGATAATTGAACAAAGAAAGCTCCCGGCGGTTCCATAAAAGAGAACTGACCGGGAATTTTTTGTATTTGTATGCTATCAATTACTCTCGGGAGATACATCGGGCCAACGCTGGAAGAGATTATTAAATTTAAAATAAAATCCGTATCTTTGCACTGATAAACAAATTATCATTATGAAAAATCGAATAACCCAAGACGATTACATCAAAGCGAATCGTAAAGCCAGCCGTGAGGCTGAAATTGAGAAGTACGGTCACCCCATTTGCTATAAACGGGTGCACCAGTCAAAAAAAGTATATAACCGCAAAAAGATAAAGGCAGACGATAAGGCTCTGCCTTTTTTTTATACAATCTGCGTAAGCTTTCCGGTGAGTGAATCAATGATAAAACCATGCACACGAACATCAGAAGGAATCAGCGGATGACGAATAATAGAATCAACAGTTTCGCATACAGATTTCTCCGTATCATCAAAGCCACCCAACCAGGAATGAAAATCAACACCACAAAAGTGAATCATATCAATCAGATCCTCACGAATACCCCGGGATTTCATTCGTCCAAGGATCTCCTCACTATCCATATGATGTGCCCCGCAATCGGAATGAGCAATAACCATAATTTCCTCTACTCCAAGTTCATAAATAGCTACCAACAAACTACGGATAACACTACCGAAAGGATGGGAAATAACAGCCCCGGCATTCTTTATTATTTTTGCATCACCATTTCTCAGACCAAGAGCAGCAGGAAGTAATTCTGTCAAACGGGTGTCCATACAAGAGAGAATAGCAAGCTTCTTATCAGGGTATTTATTAGTTATATATTTTTCGTACCCCTTATTCTCTACAAACTGTTTGTTAAAAGCAATAATTTCTTCTACCATAATTTCAGTCAATTTCTAAATGTTATGACAAATGTAGTAAACATCTGCATTATATTACAACAAAACAATCGTCTTTCTTGTTGAAAAGATAAATAAAAAGATGTAAATTTGCCACAAGATGCCCTTAAAGCTTACTACATATTATCGCGGGAGTGAAATTCCCGATCTACCGGGAAAAAATACATTTCACTCTAAGGAGTTGTTTCTGATATATGAAGCAACACCAGGATATGCGCCGGTGTTTATCGTTGCAACTGACAACGGAAAACCGATAGCCAGACTGCTTGCGGGAATACGCACCAATAAAAGACTCTTTCCTCCTTCTATCGTTCGTCGTTGTGAAGTATACGGTACGGGAGAGTATCTACTGGAAGATACCACCGACAAAGAAGCCATATTTGGAGAAATGCTGGAACATCTCACCACGGAAGTACTCCGGGATTCTTTTATGATAGAATTTCGTAACCTGGATAATGCACTATTCGGATACAAACATTTCAGAGCAAACGGATATTTCCCTATCAACTGGCTGCGAGTGCGTAATTCATTGCATAGCCAAAAAACGGCAGAAGAGCGGATCAGCCCTTCACGAATCCGGCAAATTAAGAAAGGACTTAGAAACGGAGCTAAAGTGGAAGAAGCGCACTCAGTAGAAGAAATACAGGAATTCTCACACATGCTGTATAAAATATACTCATCACATATACGCAAGCATTTTCCTCACATCGAATTCTTTCGCCACATGGAAGAAAGATTGATGCATAGCGATCAGGGAAAGATTTTCATTGTACGATATAAAGAGAAAATCATTGGTGGGGCTGCGTGTATCTATTCGGGAGATAGTGCTTACTTGTGGTTCTCGGGAGGAATGCGAAAAACATATGCATTGCAATATCCTGGTATTTTGGCGGTATGGATGGTACTAAAAGATGCATACGAACGCGGATACCGACATTTGGAGTTCATGGATGTAGGGCTTCCTTTCAAAAAACACGGATATCGTGAATTCGTTCTTCGCTTCGGTGGAAAACAAAGCAGCACGCGCCGTTGGTTCCGTTTCCGGTGGGCGTGGCTGAATAATTTATTTACCAAGATATACGTTTAGAACGATTTTTCCGTTATTATCTCATTAGGCAACGATAGCGGATATGAATAAGCGTCTCTCAAATCTATTTCTATTTTTACTATTCACTTTCCCCGTCTTGGCTCAACAAGTCAAGATAGGAGGTGTCATTACTGATGAAAACGGAGAACCCGTAGAGCTGGCTACCGTACGCATAGAGGGAACAGCTATTGGCACTGTCAGTAATCTGAAAGGAAAATATTCACTTAAATTTACATCAAGAGATACAGTAACGGTGATATATTCAATGATAGGATATAACACCCGAAAACGCGTATTGGTAAATCCACAGGGAAATATCAGTATCAATATGACCCTGCCTGCTTTGGGATACGAACTGGGAGAGGTAACCATTACAGAAAGCCGCCGGCAAACCAACACAGTACAACAGATAGACATGAAAGCCAATAAACTGATGCCGGATGCGTCAGGAGGAAATATCGAGTCGATCATTGCAACGCAAGCCGGAGTAAGTTCAAACAATGAGCTGAGTTCTCAATATAATGTACGTGGAGGAAGCTTTGACGAAAATATGGTTTATGTGAACGGAATAGAAGTTTACCGCCCGTTGCTGGTACGTTCCGGACAACAGGAAGGATTAAGCTTTATCAATCCGGATATGGTGGAGAGCGTAGGTTTTTCATCGGGTGGATACGAAGCACGATACGGAGACAAAATGTCATCTGTACTGGATATCACCTATAAAAAGCCAGAGCATTTTGAAGCAACAGGAGCATTCAGTTTACTGGGAGTTTCTGCTTATGCAGGTTTTGGTAATAAGAAGTTTTCATGGACCAACAGTATCCGTTATAAAAGTAACCGCTACTTACTGGGAACGCTGGATACAAAAGGAGAATATGACCCACAGTTTATAGATTATCAAACATTTATAAGCTGGAGACCAAGTAAAAGATGGGAAGTAGGATTCATCGGGAATATATCTGAAAACAAGTATATCTTTCAACCCGAGGACCGTACCACACGATTCGGGACATTAGAATCTGCACGCGAATTCAAAGTATACTTTGACGGACAGGAACGAGATCTTTTCCGTACTTTCTTTGGTGCAGCCAATGCTACGTATAACTTTGACGAAAATAACAGCCTGACTTTCCAGGCTTCTGCTTTCCAAACCAAAGAACAGGAAACTTATGACATCAGCGGACAGTACTGGCTCAATGAGCTTGACTCCTCCGGAGAAGATTCTGATACTGAAACAGGCGAAACAATAGGGGTAGGTACATATATGGAACATGCCCGCAACTATCTTAATGCCAAAGTACAAAGTTACTCCTTTACAGGACGTCACCGCATCAAACGCCACGCCGTCCAATGGGGATTGGAGTTAAAGACCGAACGTATCAAAGACAAACTACGTGAGTGGGAAATGCGTGACTCTGCCGGATATTCATTGCCACAGGTTCCGGACGGACCGGAATTGATTTACAGTCTCTCCTCCAAAAATGATATCAATAGTAGCCGTTTCTCTCTTTATGCACAAGATAGCTATAAGTTTCAGACTGGAGCAGGGTTATTCACTCTTACAGCAGGAATCCGTGGTAGCTATTGGAGTTGGAACAAAGAATTTATCGTAAGCCCAAGAGCCTCGCTTGCACTTATCCCGAAATTCAACGAAAAGTTTACAATCCGGGTGGCAGCAGGTGTATATTATCAGGCTCCTTTTTATAAAGAATTCCGCGACACGACTATGGTAAACGGAATGGCAACCGTAACACTCAACAAGAATATCAAATCACAACGTTCCATACATTTTGTTGCCGGAAGCGATTACAGTTTCCGGGCTGTGGGACGCCCGTTCAAATTTACGGCAGAGGTGTACTATAAAGCGTTAAGCAATCTTATTCCTTATAACGTTGACAACGTTCGTGTCAGCTACTACGGACGCAATATGGCAAGCGGTTACGCAACAGGACTCGATATGAAACTGTTTGGAGAGTTCGTACCCGGAACTGATTCCTGGCTCACATTCTCAATAATGAAAACTGAAGAAAAGATAAACGGCAAATGGCTCCCCCGCCCTACCGACCAGCGATATAATCTTTCGCTCTACTTCACTGATTACTTTCCGGGAAGTACGAAATGGAAGATGAATCTTAAAGGTACTCTTGCTGGAGGACTTCCCTTCGGACCTCCTCACAGCGGACGTGAAGAAGCTGTATTCCGTACGCCTTCCTATCGCCGTGTAGACATTGGCATGTCTCGTGTTTTGATAGACAATACAGACAAGCATAAAACCGGATTCGGACGCAATATTCGCAGTATGTGGTTAGGGCTGGACGTTTTCAATTTGCTAAATATCAGTAACGTTAACTCCTATTATTGGGTGACCGACGTACACAATAATCAGTTTGCAGTGCCCAATTACCTTACATCTCGTCAAATCAACGTCAGACTGCTGATTGACTTTTGAAATTAAATGCTGAAATATTTCTTTATTAACGAAGAATTGATTTTCTTTGTGCTGGTTTAAAAGGAACCAAAAACTAATTTAAAGCCAATATAAAGAACACAGTTATGAAGATTTCACACATTGAACACTTGGGCATTGCTGTAAAAAGCATCGAAGAAGCCCTACCGTACTACGAGAATGTATTAGGTCTGAAATGCTACAATATTGAAACAGTAGAAGACCAGAAAGTGAGAACAGCTTTCCTTAAAGTAGGCGAAACAAAAATCGAACTGTTAGAACCAACCTGCCCCGAAAGTACTATTGCTAAATTTATTGAAAATAAGGGTGCTGGCGTTCACCACGTGGCATTTGCCGTTGAAGACGGCGTAGCTAATGCATTGGCAGAAGCTGAAAGTAAAGAAATCCGTCTCATCGATAAAGCTCCCCGTAAAGGTGCCGAAGGACTCAACATCGCTTTCCTTCACCCAAAATCAACACTGGGCGTATTGACTGAACTTTGTGAACACTAAAATCATTGACGATTAGACAATTTACGATTGAAATTACTATTAGCAATGTAGTAAAAGAAACTTCAATCGTAAATCGTCTAATCGTAATTTCTATAAATCCTTTAAAACAAGAAAGACTCATGAGTAACCAGCTTGAAAAAGTAAAAGAGCTTATTGAACTTCGCGCTCAGGCTCGTTTAGGTGGTGGCGAAAAGGCTATTGAAAAACAACACGCAAAAGGCAAATACACTGCCCGCGAGCGTATTGCACAACTGCTGGATGAAGGCAGTTTCGAAGAATTGGATATGTTTGTACAACACAGATGTACTAACTTTGGGCAGGAAAAAAAGCACTTCTTAGGTGATGGTGTTGTGACCGGTTACGGAACAATTGAAGGAAGATTAGTATATGTTTTCGCACAGGATTTCACTGTATTCGGTGGCTCACTATCGGAAACCATGGCACAGAAAATATGTAAAGTAATGGATATGGCCATGAAAATGGGTGCTCCTGTTATCGGTATCAACGACTCGGGTGGTGCACGTATTCAGGAAGGTATCAATGCACTTTCCGGTTATGCTGAGATTTTCCAGCGTAACATTATGGCATCAGGAGTGATCCCACAGATCTCTGGTATCTTTGGTCCTTGTGCCGGTGGTGCTGTTTACTCTCCTGCGCTGACAGACTTTACGTTGATGACTGAAGGAACTTCTTACATGTTCCTCACTGGCCCGAAAGTGGTAAAGACTGTGACAGGTGAAGACGTATCACAGGAAGACCTCGGTGGCGCAAGTGTTCATGCAACCAAATCGGGTGTAACTCACTTTACTGCCGAAACCGGTGAAGAAGGTCTGTCAATTATCCGCCACCTTCTTAGTTTCATCCCACAGAACAACCTTGAAGAAGCTCCGCTAATGGAGTGTACAGATCCTATCGACCGTATGGATGATCTTCTAAATGAGATTATTCCGGACAGCCCGAACAAGCCATACGATATGTATGAGGTGATTGGTGCTATCATCGATAATGGCGAATTCCTCGAAGTACAAAAAGATTATGCCAAGAATATTATCATCGGATTTGCCCGTATGAACGGACAATCTGTAGGTGTGGTTGCCAACCAGCCCAAATATCTGGCAGGTGTACTCGACAGCAATGCATCTCGTAAAGGTGCCCGCTTCGTTCGTTTCTGCGATGCATTCAACATTCCTTTGGTAACCTTGGTAGACGTTCCGGGATTCCTTCCGGGAACAGGACAAGAATACAATGGTGTTATTCTGCATGGTGCGAAGTTGCTTTACGCTTACGGTGAAGCTACTGTGCCTAAAGTAACTGTAACATTACGTAAATCATATGGTGGTTCACACATCGTAATGAGTTGTAAACAGCTCCGTGGCGATATGAACTATGCATGGCCAACAGCTGAAATTGCTGTAATGGGTGGTGCAGGTGCTGTAGAAGTACTGTATGCAAAAGAAGCCAAAGAACAGGAAAACCCGGCTCAGTTCCTCGCAGACAAAGAAGCAGAATATAGTAAGCTGTTTGCTAATCCATATAATGCAGCTAAATATGGCTACATTGACGATGTGATTGAACCGAGAAACACCCGTTTCCGCATCATTCGTGCATTGCAACAGTTGCAGACTAAAAAACTAACAAACCCTGCCAAGAAGCACGGTAATATTCCATTGTAACAAATAAAACCTGATTGTTATGAATAAAAAAAGAATTGGGATATTTATCGCGTTAGTAGCAATAGTTTGCTTAGGGCTGAACGCACAAAGAGCCACAAGTCTTAAAATCAACGAAGTTCTGGTAACCAATGAGCAGAATTATCAGGATGATTATGGCTTGCATAATGCATGGATAGAAATATTCAACACCTCTTTTGCCACGGTCAATATCGAAGGCTGTTTTCTGACGAACGATAAAGATAATCCGACCAAATATCCTATTCCCAAAGGGGATGTATTGACGCAGATTAAACCTCGTCAACACACTCTGTTTTGGGCAGACGGAATGCCAAATCGTGGAACGTTCCATGTGAACTTTACGCTTGACCCCAATAAGGAAAATTACATTGCTTTGTATGACTCGAACGGCAAAACATTGATTGACGAAGTTACTATTCCTGCCGGAATGCTTGCTGACCAGTCATATGCCCGCCAAGAGGACGGAAGTGCAAATTGGGTTATTAAAGGAGGAGGAGAACACAGTTATGTAACTCCGAGTACTAATAATATGACTCAGGATAAGAATGAAAAAATAGAAAACTTCAAGAAACACGATGAGGATGGTTTTGGTATGGCTATCATTGCAATGTCGGTTGTGTTTATCGGTTTGATATTATTGTATGTTTCATTCAAAATAGTAGGTAATATTGCAGTTAAACTAGGTAAGAAAAATGCAATGAAAGCAACTGGTATCACTGATAAGACAGAAGCCAAAGAAAAGAATCTGGGTAGTCATTCCGGAGAAGAAGCTGCCGCCATCGCTATGGCTCTGCACGAATTCATGAATGATGCACATGATGTTGAAGACATGATTTTGACTATCAACAAAGTAAAGCGTAGCTATTCACCGTGGAGTTCTAAAATCTACACTTTACGCCAGACTCCGAAAAGATAATTATTAACCCTAATAAATTGAAGCAATGAAACAATATAAATATAAAATCAACGGAAACCTCTACAACGTTACAGTAAACGATCCGGAGGAAAATATCGTGAGCGTTGAAGTCAACGGAACCCCTTACAAAGTGGAACTGGACAAACCGGTAAAACCTGCTGTCGCTCCGAAACCTGTAACTCGCCCCGCTGCTGCTCCAAAGACAGATAGTGGTGCACCTGTGGTACAACGCCCTGCAAACACTGGTTCCGGAAAGAAAGACGGTGTGAAATCTCCGCTACCGGGTGTTATTCTCGATATTAAAATAAAAGAGGGCGATACTGTAAAGAAAGGCCAGACCATAATCATCCTCGAAGCCATGAAGATGGAAAACAATATCAACGCACACAAGGATGGAAAGGTTGTAGAAATCAAAGTTAAACAAGGAGACTCCGTACTGGAAGGTACAGACCTCGTAATCATTGAATAATTATGGGAGATTTCTTATCATTTTTGGGGAATAACCTTGTTGACTTCTGGGGATATACGGGTTTTGCAAATGCAACGCCGGGACATCTTGTCATGCTGGTGGTTGGACTCTTTTTTATCTACCTTGCGGTAGCTAAAGAGTTTGAGCCGATGCTTCTTATCCCTATTGGTTTTGGTATCCTCATCGGTAATATTCCCTTCAACATGGAAGCCGGACTAAAAATAGGCATCTATGAAGAAGGTTCCGTACTGAATATACTCTATCAGGGAGTAACCTCCGGTTGGTATCCGCCACTCATTTTCTTGGGTATCGGAGCCATGACGGACTTCTCGGCACTGATCTCCAATCCAAAACTAATGCTGATCGGAGCTGCTGCACAATTTGGCATTTTCGGTGCTTACATCATTGCACTTCTTATGGGATTTGAGCCGAACCAGGCCGGTGCTATCGGTATTATCGGTGGTGCGGATGGTCCTACGGCTATCTTCCTTTCATCTAAGTTAGCTCCGAACCTGATGGGTGCCATTGCCGTGTCGGCTTATTCATACATGGCATTGGTTCCGGTGATACAACCGCCTATCATGCGTCTGTTGACTACTAAAAAAGAACGTGTTATCCGTATGAAACCGCCAAGAACCGTATCTCATACAGAAAAGGTTATCTTCCCGATTGTAGGTCTGTTGCTTACAACATTCCTTGTTCCTTCGGGTCTACCCTTGTTAGGTATGTTGTTCTTCGGTAATTTATTGAAAGAAAGTGGTGTAACCCGTCGTTTGGCAAATACGGCCAGTGGTCCGTTGATTGATACGATCACTATCTTATTGGGATTGACAGTAGGTGCTTCTACACAGGCTTCCGAGTTCTTAACCTGGAGTTCTGTACAGATCTTTATTCTGGGTGCTATCTCATTTATTATTGCTACAACAGCTGGTGTTCTATTTGTGAAATTCTTCAACATCTTCTTGAAGAAAGATAATAAGATCAATCCGCTGATTGGTAACGCAGGTGTATCTGCCGTTCCTGACTCTGCACGTATCTCACAGATTGTAGGTCTGGAATATGATCCGACCAACTACCTGTTAATGCATGCTATGGGTCCGAACGTGGCAGGTGTTATCGGTTCAGCAGTTGCAGCCGGTATCTTGCTGGGATTCCTTATGTAAACCATCATTTAATTATCAAAAGAGTAAAGGCGTTCTCTGCATGCAGAGGGCGCCTTTATTGCATGCAGTCAACTCCTAAACGCCCTCCCCGGCACAACAATGAAAACGTTTGCATAAATATATAAGAGGCAGCAGGAAAAGAAAATAACTCATTTCAGGAATTTGTCCTATATTAGCATCGGTAAAATCCATAACACACTACTATCATGAAAAAATTGTTATTTATCTTAGGTTCTTTTCTACTGTCTCTTAATACTTATGCAGCTATGAATGTGAACAAAATTGACCCACCTTTCTGGTATGCTGGCATGAAGAATCCGGAACTCCAGCTTATGGTTTACGGTGAAGGTATTGGTGATGCCTCCGTATCCGTCAACTACCCCGGAGTATCACTCAGCAGCACCGTAAAGCTGGAAAGTAATAACTATCTGCTCGTTTACCTGCACCTGGACAAAGAGGTGAAACCTGGTAAATTACCTCTCACTTTTACTATCGGAAAAAAGAAACTGGTAAAAGAATACGAACTGAAGGCACGCAGTAAAAAGGGATGCGACCACAAAGGTTTCGATGCATCCGACGCTCTCTACCTGTTGATGCCGGATCGTTTTGCAAATGGAAATCCAGACAATGATAATATTCCGGGTATGTCACCTTATAAAGTAGATCGTAATGACCCCAACGCCCGTCATGGCGGTGATCTGGCGGGTATCGAGCAACACTTGGATTATTTTGAAGATTTAGGTGTAACCGCTCTTTGGTTTACTCCGGTACTGGAAAACAATATGGAAGGTGGTTCCTATCATGGCTATGCTACTACTGATTATTACAAAGTTGACCCACGTTTCGGGACAAATGAGGAATATCGCCAACTCATTGCCAAATCTCACGAACGTGGTATAAAGATTGTGATGGATATGATTTTCAACCATTGCGGTGTAGAACACCCCTGGATAAAAGACATGCCGTCAAAGGATTTCTTCAATAATCCTGATCATGAGAAAAACTTCGTGCAAACCTCTTTCAAACTAACTCCGCACGTTGACCCATATGCCTCTAAATATGACTTCGATCAGATGAACGATGGCTGGTTTGTGACGGTAATGCCCGACCTGAATCAGAAGAATCCACATGTTTATAAGTATCTGGTACAAAACAGTTTCTGGTGGATAGAATATGCCAATATTGACGGTATCCGTATGGATACATATCCGTATGCAGATTACAATGCCATGAGTAACTGGATGAAGGAACTGAATGAAGAATATCCCAACTACAACACAGTAGGAGAAACATGGGTGACAGAACCGGCTTATACAGCCTGGTGGCAGAAAGATTCAAAGCTGTCGGCTCCTCAAAACAGTAATCTGAAAACAGTTATGGATTTCAGTTTCTTTGATAAGATCAATACAGCAAAGAATGAACAAACAGAGACTTGGTTTAAAGGCCTGGACCGCGTATATAACAGTTTTGTTTACGATTTCCTCTACCCTAACCCGGCTTCCGTACTGGCATTCATCGAAAACCATGATACAGACCGCTTTCTGGGTGAAGGTGATAACTTGGCTATGCTGAAACAAGCCTCTACCCTATTATTGACTACACGCCGTATCCCGCAACTGTATTATGGAACAGAAATCATGATGAACGGAGTAAAGAGTAAAAGCGATGGTTATGTACGTAAAGACTTTCCCGGCGGATGGGCAGGTGATAAAGAGAATGCACTGACAACCGAAGGACGTACTAAATTGCAGAACGAATGTTACAACTTCTACAAAACATTGCTGAACTGGCGTAAAGGCAACGATGTGATTGGTAAAGGCAGTATGACACAATTCATGGTACAAAACGGTGTATATGCTTATGCCCGCCAATATGAAGGTAAAACCGTATTTGTAATGCTAAACGGTACAGATAAAGAAACAACTTTGCCACTGACTTTCTACAAAGAAATTCTAAAAGATAAGGTACAAGGAAAAGACATCCTGACCGGAAAGATAATCAATCTAAACGGTGAACTGAAAATGGCACCGAGAGAGTCTCTGGTAATAGAGCTATAAAGTAACTAACCGGCAAAGCCTGAAACTTTCACTGAAACTATTCAAGAAAGAGAAGGAATATAATCCGGGAAAAGTTTGATATATCTCTTTTTTATCGTATCTTTACAAACATACTAATAAAGTAGTTTCAGTTAAACTGCAATAGACCGGAGAGGCGATGGCTTCTCCGGTCTTTTTTTGTATATACTCTCAGAAATCCTCTTACAAAGGGTACATATCGCCCATATACTATCGGGAAACATGAAATATGCCGGTAGCAAACCGAACATTTACCGTAATCAAAAATAGTTTTTCCCGGTATAAAAAAAAGGTTTCTCCTATTCTTATCAAAGAGCACACATTTTGCAAAAAAAAAGAGGATTAGAGTATTAACAATAAGTAAACTTACCCTTGATAATATAGTCAAATATTTGACTATTTCCTAAAAGAAAACACTACCTTTGCATCCGATTCTAAAATAGCAAAACAATGGCAAATAGTGAACCGGCAAGAGAGCTTATTTTGCAAATGCTCCACACCCGAATGGCATTCCGCCAAACCATCCAACGAGTATTGAAAGCGGGTAATATTGATATGACCTTCGAAATGCTACAAGTCATGCACTGCCTTTGGAAAAATCAAGGGATCAGCCAACAAAGCCTGGCGGAACAAACCGCCAAAGATAAAGCCTGCCTGACCAACCTGATAAATAACCTCGAAAAAAAAGGTTGGGTCATACGCCGGGAAGATCCGGAAGACAAACGTAGCCGGTTGGTATACCTCACCGAATCGGGCGAGAAACTGGCACAGAGAGTCAATCCTCTCACCAAAGGTGTCTATAAAGAGATAGAGCAACACATCTCTGAAAAACAGATACAATCCTGCCTTGCCGGGATGAATAAAATAACAGAGATACTCAATAAGATATAGTTTATGTCTACATTACACAAAAAACAAGCCAGACTGAAAAAGCTGAAAATCAGAAATATTACCCTTAATACTGTATGTATTTGTCTGGCAGTGACAGGTATTGTATGGACAGTAAATTACTTCTGGAGATATGCCAATTATGAAATTACAAATGATGCCATGGTAGACCAGTACATTGCTCCGCTCAACATACGTGCCAGCGGATATATCAAAGAGGTGCGCTTTACCGAGCATCAGCATGTAGAAAAGGGGGATACTCTCCTCGTACTCGACGACCGGGAATACCGCATCCGTCTGAAAGATGCCGAAGCAGCCCTAATGGATGCACGCGGTTCAAAAGATGTACTCAGTTCGGGCATCGAAACATCGCACATGAATATTGCTGTACAGGATGCCAATATAGCCGAAACCCATGCCCGACTCTCACAACAGGAAACGGAACTTCACCGTTATGCCAGCCTTATAAAAAAGCAAGCCGTCAGTCAGCAGGAATACGAACAAGCAAAAGCAAACTACGAAGCCAGCAAAGCACGCTACGAAGCATTGATGAGGCAGAAAGACTCTGCCAGTTCACAATACTCGGAAACAAGTAAAAAGAGTATCGGCATCGAGGCCAACATCCTCCGTAAAGAGGCAGAAGTGGAAATGGCACAACTCAACTTATCTTACACCGTAGTCACTGCTCCTTATGAGGGGTATATGGGACGACGTACGCTGGAACCCGGACAATTCGTACAAGCCGGGCAAACACTTTCATATCTTGTACGCAGCAATGACAAATGGATTACAGCAAACTATAAAGAAACTCAAATTGACCACATCTTTATCGGGCAAAAAGTACTCATCAAAGTAGATGCTCTGAAAGGACAGATTTTTGAAGGAAAAGTAACAGCTATCTCCGAAGCTACCGGTTCCAAGTATGCACTGGTTCCTACAGACAATTCTGCAGGTAACTTTGTCAAGGTACAACAACGTATTCCTGTCCGCATAGAGTTTACTAACGCTTCATCACAGGAAATGAAACGTTTACGTGCCGGAATGATGGTAGAAGCAGAGGCACTAAAGCAATAATTCCATGGTAAAGCTCAATCTCCCCCTTCGTCCCTGGGTTCCCCAATGGTTGGGTATCGTCACCATGTTTGTCATTATGCTGCCCGTCATGATGCTGAACGGAGCTTATACGGGAAGTATCGTAGAGGTTAGCAATACACTGGGCGTACTTAGCGAAGACATTACAATGGGGTATTATGCTACCTCAATAGGTATGGCAGTAGCCTACCCCATCGTACCAAAATTCCGCGCCATAGCTACTCCTAAAACACTCTTACTGACTGACCTGCCCCTGCAAATTCTTATCAGTCTCTTTTGCGCACATGTCACCAACATGGATATCATCATCGTATGTAGTTTCTTCATTGGGTTTCTCAAAGCCTTCATCATGCTGGAATTCATCATACAAGTCCGTCCCTTTTTCAGCCCAAAGAACGTACGCAGTGAGTTCTATGCTTATTTCTACCCGCTTGTTTTTGCAGGTGGGCAAATTTCAATAGCCATCACAGCACAACTGGCCTATTACTATCAGTGGCAGTACATGTATTACTTCGTATCTATGCTGATGATGATTGCCATCCTATTTATACTCTGTTTTTTCCGTTATGCCCGCCGCCCCACATGTATCCCTCATAAAGAAATAGACGGAAAAAGTATTCTGATCATCTCCACTACCTTACTGATGACAATTTATATATTCACGTACGGCAAAACACTCGACTGGTTCGACTCTCCCCGGATATGTATCTACTCCCTGATTATCCCCCTCCTTGCAGGGCTCTTTATCTATAGGCAGCGAACACAAGAAAAGCCCTACGTCAGCCTGAAACCTCTCAGCAAACACAAATCTATTATCGGATACATTTTCATGGTACTGGTTATGTTCTTTTCGGCTACCAGTTCGCTCATCACCAACTACATGAACAGTATCATCCGTATAGACAGTGTACATACCAATGCACTCAATCTATGGTTACTGCCCGGTTTTATCCTGGGAGCTATCATCTGCTTCTGGTGGTTCAGATGGCAACGCTGGCGGTTTCGTTTCCTCATTGGCGGAGGCATGTTTTGTTACGTCATATATCTGAGCATACTTTATTTCGGTATAACCTCCTACAGCACATACGAAATGCTTTTTATCCCGATGATTCTCCGTGGACTGGGCATGATGACGCTTTTCATCGCCTTTGGCGTATATGTGGTAGAAGATCTCGATCCCCAATTAATGCTCTCCAATGCTTTCTTTCTAATTACGTTCCGGTCGGTACTTGCACCGGTACTCTCGGCCTCATTTTTTAGCAATATGCTCTATCGCCTGCAAATACAGGACATGAACATTCTGGCTGAAAACATGACCTTGACTAATCCCACTACAGCGAGCCGTTATACTCAGGCATTGAACAGCGCACTGACACAGGGGCATGATTTCAGCGAAGCAAGTCAGATAGCAACCAATGGATTCTATTCTATCCTTCAACAACAAAGTCTGTTACTCGGATTGAAAACAATTTTCGGCTATGTACTGATAGCAGCATTGGCAATCGCCATTATCTGTTGCTTTATTCCATTCCACAAAACGATAAAGGTGGCAGTAGTAAAAACGGGAGATGATATGGTATAAATAATAGAGACTGCTCCCTTACGCTAAGAGAACAGCCTCTATCTTCTTAATTCTTCACCAGAATCGGCTAACAGTAGTAACAATGAGAAGGTATCGGATAATAACATCCACCGATTCATTTCTTTTTTCTTCTGAAAAAAGGTATGCTCACCAAGCAAAAAGTGATTTCTTAGAAGATTTCTCTATATATTTGTGTGTGATGCGCTCTACAGCGAACCAGAAACAATTCAGCCATCATTAAGCAATCAGATAACAATCTAAAAATGCAATAGAGTGAGAAATGAAGTAAATCGCTGATATTCGGTGTTATATGCCGAATACCGCAATGGATTGCTAAGTGGTGAAAATGCAGTTTTTAGTGGTTTTAAGAACCGGATACGTTACGATTGCGTTAGCAGTTTCTCTGAATGCAAGATGGTGTAGTTTGTAACAACTAACTATTTGATAGTAAGATTACTATTCGCCATTTTGCGTATGTCTTGATAGCGTTCCCTTGCTCGTGATAAAGTAATTTTGTGACTTAAAAATCACAGTAAAATTTATTATTATGGGTAACGAACTAAAAGTTAGTTTTTATCTCCGGCACAAAGAGATAAAAAAGGATGGGACCGTTCCAATCATGGGGCGCATAACCATCGGCAAGCAAATGGCACAATTTAGTGCCAAATTAAGTGTTGCTATATCCCTATGGGATATTAAAGCAGCAAGAGCATTGGGCAAAAGCAAAGTAGCCACGGAGCTAAATCGTGCCTTAGACAAGATAGTGGTAGCTATTCACACAAGCTACGAAGAATTAATCGATCGAAAAGGCACGGCAACTCCCAAGGAAGTGGCAGTAGCCTTTCAAGGTATGGCATCAGGGCAAGAGTCCTTGCTCGGTTATTGCGATAAATTCCACAAAATGATGCTTCAGCGTGTCGGCATCAACCTTAAAGCAAAGAGTTGCGAACAATATCGCATAGCCTTTAAATATCTGAACGAGTTTATAAAGGCTAAGTATAATCTTAAAGACATCTCATTTGGTGCGTTGGATTACTCCTTCATTGAGAAATTCGACCATTATCTGCGCATAGAGCGAAAATTTAAACCGAATAGCGTGGTTGGTATCATCGGTCGTATTAAACTAATGATAAGACGTGCAATTACAGATGATGTAATTGTGTTTGACCCATTTATATCATTCCGCTCAGAGGGAGAAGAATCGAAGCCCAAGACATTAACACGTCAGGAGCTTACGCAGATTATGACTACACCTCTTGATATTCCAAGCAGGTATCTGGTGAGAGACCTATTTCTATTTTCAGCCTTTACAGGCATATCGTTCAGCGATATTCGTAACTTAACGTATAGCGACCTCACCAAAAATGATGATGGGACAGTCTGGATTCATTCCAAACGTATGAAAACAGGTGTTGAATTTCACGTCCCGTTATTAGACTTGCCTATCAAATTGATTGAAAAATATCGAGGTTCAACAGATGGCGAACATCTATTCAGAATGTTGAGCAATGTAAAGACCAATTTACACCTGAAAAAGATAGCTCAAATGTGCGGTATAGAGAAGTGTCTCTGCTTTCATGCAGCCCGACATTGCTATGCTTCGGTAATCACTCTATCTCAAGGTATTCCGATGGAGACCGTCAGTCGGATGCTGGGACACAGCACAATAAAATCCACTCGTATCTATGCTCAAATATCATACGAGAAAGTGGATAGCGACATGAGGCGACTCGCCAAGAATATCAAAGGAAAATATCATTTAGCGAACTTATAAGATGGAAAAAGTAAAGTATAGCACCTTTGCGGTGATGTTTTACATCAACAAAGGGCGAATCAAGAAAAACGGCACAACCACCGTTATGGGGCGTATATCCGTTAGCGGTGAGATGGTTCAATTCTCAACTAAGATTGACGTAGCCCCTGCCCCTTGGGATGCTAAAAGGTATTGCCTGAAAGGGCGAGAGCGTGAGTCAATTGAAATCAATGACAAATTGCAAGAGCTAACAGATGCTATCACCGGCTATCACAAGGATTTTATCAAACAGCAGGGATATGTAACAGCCGAGCTTCTTAAAAACAGAGTTTGTAACATAGGACAGAAAACCGATATGTTACTTGCACTCTTTCGGGAGCATAATGAGCAATACAAACAGATGGTTGGGGTGAATAGAGAGGAGAAAAGCTTTCTGATATACCACTATGCGATTAACCACATTGCGGATTTTGTAAAAGCCCAATATGATGCAGAGGATATAGAGCTAATCAAATTGAATCTGAGATTCTTAGAGGATATGATGCTCTTTTTAAGAGGCGAAAAGAGATTATCAATAAATACAGCCAATGGGATTGCTATTTCACTCAAGCGAGTTATCAAACGTGCCATAAACCAAGGGACACTACGCAAAGATCCGTTTGTTGGATATAAGTTTGATGTAGTAGCACCGGAGTGTCGCCATCAAATAGAAGAGGACTTGCACAAGCTGATGACAACGGAGATTAAATCCAAAGCCCTATGTTTTAGTCGTGATATGTTTATATTCTCCACGTTTACAGGCACTTCGTTTTCGGATGTCGTGAAATTGACGGATAAAAATATAGGCATTAACAATAGAGGTGATAAATACCTCTCTTTCAATCGACAAAAGACGGGTACAGAATGTTATGTTCCCCTGCTTGATATTCCGTTGAAAATCATTGAAAAATATCGGAGCGAGCGTAAAAGCGAAAGGCTTTTTAATATGACTACGTGGGCTACAATGTATGAGAATCTGGGTAAGATGCAGAAGCTTTGCGGACTAAAAGAGCCAATCTCATACCATCAAAGTCGCCATAATTTTGGAACACTGATTACCCTCCTTAACGATGTACCTATTGAGACGGTTGCTAAGATGATGGGACATAAAGATTTGAAAACTACCGAAATCTATGCTCGAATGAGTAACAAAAAGGTGGGTGATGATATGAAGCGAATAGTGGGGAGTTGCAACAGTAAATTTAAAGTCTTTGAAGACAAGGATATGCCCATAGTGGAGGATTATAATTATTTTGAATTTAGAGATAGATATGAAAAGAGATATTGTAATAATCAGTGATAATGGCAAGGTAAACGTACCTGCCAATGTGCAGATGCGTGATTTTGAGATTGCCGAACTGTTCGGAGTGATGCTGCCTACGGTGAAAGGAAAAATTAAAACCCTGCTTAAAAATCGTCATTTTAACAACTGTAGCTATAATGTTGTTTCGGGCAGCAGTCTAATTCCAGAATATTTTGACCTTGAGATGGTTGTGGCTATTGCATTCTCTGTTGATAGTTGTCAGGCTGGCATATTTCGTGAATGGATAATGCGTAAGATTATGCAGAGCAATACACCACCAATATACATTGGAATGAATGAGCTGAAAGCAAAAGATAATTTTTTCAATTAATCATATCAATCCCCCTTGCTGCTATGACAAAGGGAGTATTTCGCACGAAATAGCCAAGCCCAAGCCCTAAAGGGTTACTTCTTACAGTCGTAAAGCTTGTCTAATTCTTAGCTAAATACAATTTAAAGTCATAGCAGCAAGGGCGACCGATATGACGGATAAAACTTAAAATAAAAGCGATGAACGGTAGATTCTTCAATCTCCGCTCATCGCTTTTATCTGTTAATGTTGCAGCTTCAGACTCCCTCTAATCAGGATAAATTTATTCGCACCTACTGCCATGACTTTAGGTAGTGCTTTTCGAGGAATTTTTGAATATCCGACTCTCGATAGAGGATTTTGCCCTTTTTCTCAAACTGGATGTAATCAATCTTGCCGCTACTTCGCCAATCCTGTGTGGTTCTGTCACTGACTTTAAGCATCTCGGTAAGTTCAGCATCCGTAACATAATGTTCACCGCCAAATCGTGGAGCATGGCTCTTAGATAAATTATCTAAAGCCCCCATCATGCGGTCAATAGTAGAGAGAAACCTTGTTACTCTCTCACTCTGCTGTGTGATAATCTCCGACATAGTTACTCCGCTTTTTTTAATAGTTTCATAACGTCATCGGGACGATACATGATCACGTTACCGATTTTAGAGAAGCCGATCTTACCGCTATCACGATAATTCTGCAACTGTCGTTTCTTGATATTAAGCAAAAAACATACGTCAGTAGCATCTAACCACTTCTCGGCTCTCTTGTCGCCAGCATTGCTGCATAGCTGCTCCAACTTTTGGGTAAGAGCCTCGAAGCGTGCCATCATCAATTCAAAGGCACTCTCTTCAATATTTAAAATTCTCATTGTTTTAGTGATTTAATCGTTAATAATTTATCGAGTTAAACCACCACTAAAATCCATAACAAAATGATGCCCTTCGCTTTTTTTCGCCTTATCCAAGGGCGAGCTTCAGGACTTCGAGGGCAAATGTAGCAAATCTTTTTTGATAATAACAAATCCGGCACGCCAATGGGTTCTTATTCACTAAATTGCTCCACTTTGCTATCTTAACCAACTGGGCTATCTGCACTTTCAGTGATCGCACTGCCGACTCCACAAATTTAATCTGCCAAGTTGGTCACTCCGCAATTTAACGCAAACTAAACCGACTCGATGGAGGCAACCAAATGCAATTTGCAACCAGATAGTGAAGAGTTATCCGATTCATCTAAGTTGCTTGTATATTGAAAATTAACACTATT
Source organism: Bacteroides sp. 41_26 (assembly GCF_949740115.1). Classification (NCBI taxonomy): domain Bacteria; kingdom Pseudomonadati; phylum Bacteroidota; class Bacteroidia; order Bacteroidales; family Bacteroidaceae; genus Bacteroides; species Bacteroides sp. 41_26. The sequence goes on along the minus strand of NZ_CATJGZ010000041.1, from coordinate 42,297 downwards.
ACTTTGCTCTGGAAATCGTGTCGAGCGAGTGAACTCGGCACAGCAAAATAGTATTAATTTAACAAGTAAAAACGATGTCAGACAATTTAGAAAAATTCATCACACCGGGACAGACTTTTGATTTGCCAAAAGAGAAAACTCCCCCTTTCGCAAATGAGCGAACCCAGCAGGGTGTACCAACTTTACCTACTACACCCACCACGCAAGGCGAACAGATTAAACGTAGTTCGTCCAAGCAACGCAGAGCATCTATGGAGGAATATCAACAAACCTATCTCACTACTCCCAAGATAGTTGATAGGCAGACCATATTTATTAGCCGAACTCTACGAGATGAAGTCGATATAGTCGTCAGACGGTTAGGAGATAGAAAACTAAGTGTATCGGGCTTTGTAGAAAACCTTGTCCGTGCGCATCTAAGTGACTATGCCAGTGAACTTGACGGGTGGAAACGAATGTAGCACACTAAATTATCGAAGATTCATAGGTTCGCCTTTCGGGGCGAACTCTATATCTTGATTAGAGATATAGGCGAGGTGTGTTTTCCGCTGCGGAAAACCTTTTGCGCAACGCAAAAGCCTCGCCCATAAATGGGGTAGATATACTCCGAAGTCGTATATCAATAGAAAATAGTATGAATAGAATAAAGAATAAAATGGGTGGCAGACCACCAAAAATAGACCCTGCCAAGAATCGTATCAGTGTCAATTTGAACGATGTTGAGTATGCCGATTTCTTCACGCTGTATGAGAAATCAGGAGTTCATAGTATGGCATCATTCATCAAGGCACGGATATTTAACGAGACCTTTCGGATGGTAAAAGTTGATGGATCGTTGCTTGATTACACGCAACAACTATCCTCTTTTTACAACCAATACCGAGCAATCGGGGTTAATTACAACCAAACTGTCGCAACTCTAAAGAGCAAATTTGAGGAGCGAAAAGCTCTGGCAATGCTCTATAAATTGGAACAGCAGACGATAGAGTTGGTTCAAATCAGTAGACAAATTTCAGCATTATCACTAGAATTCAAAGAACTATGGTTGCAAAAATCAGCGTCAGCGGATCACTCGCAGGGGCAGTAAATTACAATATGAACAAGCTCAAAGCCGACACAGCTAAGATTATTCTAACCAATAAAATGCTCTGTCCACAGCAAGGCGAAGTGTTCAAAGCGAGTGATATGATGAAGGACTTTGAACTCTTTATGCCCCAAAAATACCGCACTGAAAACCCTGTTTTTCACGTATCGCTCAACCCACATCCCGATGATAAGCTATCGGATGTGGAGCTTTCGGCAATAGCCGAGGAGTATATGAAGCGTATGGGATATGGCTCTCAACCTTATGTCGTTTTCAAGCATCAAGACATAAGTCGCCATCATCTCCACGTCGTTTCGGTGCGTGTGAATGAGAAAGGAAAGAAGATAAACGATAAATTCGAGAGACGTAGAAGCAAAGATATAACTCGTTCTTTGGAGCAAAAATATGGACTACACACAGCCGAAAAGGTGTCAAAAGAGAAAAAGCCAGAGCTTAAAATGGTGGATGTTAGTCAGGGAAATATCAAAGAACAAGTTGAAAATGTTGTTCGTGAGGTAATCGACAAATACCACTTTATTACTTTCAATGAGTATAAAGCGGTGCTAACGAAGTTCAATATCGCAGCCGAAGAGGTCAAAGGCTCGCACTATGGCAACCCATTTAGCGGCATCGTTTACTCTGCAACCGACAATGACGACAACAAGGTTAGCAATCCATTTTCGGCAGCAACGCTTGGCAAATTTGCAGGTAGCGAAGCGTTAGAGAAAAAATACCAAGCTTCAAAAGAGTTTCTGGAGAAAAGTCGTCCGGCAGCTCCATTGAAGAGAACGATCAACCAAGCATTTGCAGGAGCTACCAACAAAGATCAGCTTCGCTACAACCTATTCCAAAGTGGCATCGGTGTAGTATATCGAGAGAATGCAGCAGGTCGCCTATATGGTGTTACTTTCATCGATCATAATACTGGCGTTGTTCTCAATGGTTCATGCTTGGGCAAAGAGTATGCAGCAAACGCAATCGTCGATAGGCTCGAAAATACTCCTCAATATGAGCATCTAACCACGACTGCACAAACTCAAGGCTCTGCCCCATTTACTCCACAGCAACAGCCCCTGCCAAGGCAAGAGACACAACCAATTCACCGCACGGAACAATACCTCGAAAGCGGTAATATTGGTAACTCTATCGGTTCGCTCTTCGAGATCCCGATATTGCCTAATGGCGACGATCCAGAGGAAGAGATGTTCCGCCGACGAATGCAACGTAAAAAGAAGAAAGGAAGGCGAATGTAGCGCACAGATTTCCGCACCCAAAATAGGTTGATAAATAATTGTTTGGGAAAGCCATACAAGTTGTTGCCTTTTTTAATATCTTTGTACATTAGGTCAATAAAATGTCAAAAATGAAAGAGCTAAATAGATTGAAAGTAGTGCTTGTGGAGCAGAAAAGGACAGGTAAGTGGTTGGGGGAACAACTAAAAAAAGACCCTGCTACAATTTCTCGATGGTGCAATAACCACGCACAACCATCCATTGAGACGCTAGATAAAATAGCTGAAATTTTAAATATTGACCGCCGAGAATTACTGAATAAAAGCAAGTAACTACTTATTGAACACTAAAAAATTACAGAATGACAAGTACAATACAAAGAGCCGAATTGCAGGCTAAGATATGGAAAATAGCCAACGAGGTACGTGGTGCTGTTGATGGATGGGATTTCAAACAGTTTGTGCTGGGTGCACTCTTCTATCGTTTTATAAGCGAAAATTTCACGAACTACATTGAGGGAGGTGATGATAGCGTTGACTACGCTAATTTACCTGACAGCGTAATAACGCCGGAGATTAAAGATGATGCTATTAAAACGAAAGGGTATTTTATCTATCCCAGTCAGCTTTTTGTAAACGTTGCAAAAAACGCCAATACAAATCCCAATCTTAATACAGACCTAAAAGTGATTTTTGACGCAATTGAGAGTTCTGCAAATGGTTATCCGTCCGAACAAGATATAAAAGGATTGTTTGCTGATTTTGACACCACCAGTACACGACTTGGTAATACTGTTGAGAATAAGAATAGCCGTTTAGCAGCCGTCTTGAAAGGCGTAGAGGATCTGAATTTCGGGGATTTCGAAGATAATCAGATAGACCTATTTGGCGATGCCTATGAATTTCTTATCTCTAACTATGCGGCTAATGCAGGAAAGTCGGGAGGTGAGTTTTTTACGCCCCAACACGTTTCCAAGCTCATTGCACAGCTTGCTATGCACAAGCAGACAAGTGTTAATAAGATATATGACCCTGCCGCAGGTTCGGGCTCATTGCTTTTGCAAGCAAAAAAACACTTTGACAATCATATTATTGAAGAGGGGTTCTTTGGTCAGGAGATAAATCACACGACCTATAACCTTGCTCGTATGAATATGTTTTTGCATAACATTAATTACGATAAGTTTAATATTGCACTTGGAGATACGCTTAGAGATCCTCAATTTGGTGACGACAAGCCTTTTGATGCCATCGTTTCTAACCCACCGTACTCGGTAAATTGGATTGGATCAGATGACCCTACGCTGATTAATGATGACCGTTTCGCTCCTGCCGGAGTGCTTGCTCCTAAATCAAAAGCAGACTTTGCCTTTGTGCTGCACGCCTTGAGCTATCTTTCGGGTAAAGGTCGAGCGGCTATCGTCTGCTTCCCCGGTATATTCTATCGTGGAGGTGCGGAGCAGAAGATTAGAAAGTACTTGGTAGATAATAATTTTGTAGAGACCGTTATTTCACTGGCTCCAAATCTATTTTATGGCACTTCAATAGCTGTAAACATTTTGGTTCTTGCTAAAAACAAGCGAGATACAAAAACGCAGTTTATAGATGCAAGTGGCGAAGATTTCTTCAAGAAAGTAACGAATAACAATGTGCTTGAGAAGAAGCATATTGAGAAGATTATGTACATCTTCGACCGCAAAGAGGATGTTGAACACATAGCAAAATCAGTGGACAACAAACGAATTGCCGAGAACGATTATAACCTTTCTGTTAGTTCTTATGTGGAAGCTAAGGACAATCGTGAAATAGTGGATATTAAGAAACTAAATGCTGAAATTTCAGAAACCGTGAAGAAGATAAATACACTCCGAGCTGATATTGATGCTATTGTAAAGGAGATTGAGGCATGAGCTATTTAGATAAATTATTAGATGGTGTTGAGGTTGAGTGGAAAGCCTTAGGGGAGGTAATTAACCTCGAGAAAGGGAAACAACTTAACAAGGAATTACTTTCCGAAAATGGACTTTATCCCGCTTATAATGGTGGCGTTTCATTTTCGGGGTTTACTGATTTATATAACTACAATGAAAATACTATTATAATCAGTCAAGGGGGTGCTTCCGCAGGTTTTGTCAATTTTGTCACCACAAAGTTTTATGCGAATGCACATTGTTATGTAGTCTTACCAAACATCAATAAAATTGAAAGTAGATTCGTTTATCATTTCTTAAAGCAAAACCAAGAAAGGTTGATGACTAAACAACATGGTGCTGGTATCCCAGCATTACGTACTAATGAAATTTTAGAAATCCAGATTCCTATTCCGTGTCCTGATAATTCTGAAAAATCGCTTGCGATTCAGAAAGAAATTGTTCGTATCTTAGATACTTTTACGGAGCTTACAGCGGAGCTTACAGCGGAGCTTACAGCTCGCAAAGAGCAGTATAACTACTATCGTGAAGAGTTTTTTAATTTTGACAAGGGTACGGTCGAGTGGATGTCATTAGGAGAAATTGGCGAATTTCAACGAGGTAAACGATTTGTTAGAACTGATATAACTTCAGATGGAGTTCCTTGCATCCATTATGGCGAAATGTATACTCATTATGGGACTTGGGCAAATGAAAGCAAGTCATTCCTTAGTGAAGAATTAGTTGACAATAAAAAACTAAGAATCGCTGAAAAAGGTGATGTTGTTATCGTAGCTGCAGGCGAAACAATTGAAGATATTGGGAAAGGCACAGCTTGGTTAAGTGACAAAGGTGTTGTTATACACGATGCTTGTTTTTCATATAGAAGTCAGTTAAACCCTAAATACGTAGCGTATTTTACACGAACTAAACATTTTCATGACCAAATAAAGAAACACATCTCGTCAGGTAAAATTTCTGCGATTAATGCAAACGGTCTAAGTAAGGCAATAATTCCTATTCCTGCACCAGAAGAACAAGAACGTATAGTTTCTATTCTCGATAAGTTTGACACCCTCACCACATCAATAAGTGAGGGTCTGCCAAAGGAAATTGAACTACGCCAAAAACAGTATGAATACTACCGAGATATGTTACTAACATTTCCAACCGATAACATAGAGGTATAATATGGGACAGACATTAACAGAAATAGCGCAAACTCTTAGAGATGCGGATAAAAAAGTACAGCTAATCTATGCCTTTAATGGCACAGGAAAGACCCGTCTATCGCGTGAGTTTAAAGAATTGATAGCTCCCAAAGAAGTAGAAGAAGAAGATCCAGAAGATTCAGGCGTTAAAATGCTTTACTATAATGCTTTTACCGAAGATCTATTCTTTTGGGACAATGATTTGGATGCCGATAAGAATAGAAAATTGATCATCCGTCCCAATGAATTCACTAACTGGGTATTGCGTGATGAAGGACAGGGAAATAATATTATAACTCACTTTCAGCGTTACACAAATGATAAATTAACGCCTTATTTTAATGAACAATATACCACAAAAGATAAAGATGGTAATGATATTACTATAAAGGCATATTCTGAAATAACCTTCTCTATTGAAGGTGGTAATGAACAAAAGATTGAGAATATAAAGATTTCAAAAGGAGAAGAGAGCTGCTTAATTTGGTGTGTTTTTTACAGCCTACTTGAGCAAGTTATTGAGGTTTTCAATGATGCCATAAAGAATGAGTCCGAACCTGATAAATTTAAAAAGTTGGAATATGTCTTTATTGATGACCCTGTAAGTTCATTAGATGATAATCACTTAATAGAATTGGCTGTAAATATAGCGGAGTTAATAAAATCAAGTAAGTCAGATTTGAAATTTATTATAACAACGCACAATCCATTGTTCTACAATGTGCTTTTCAATGAATTTGATCATCAAGACTCACGTTATGGCTTTAAGGTAAAACATTCAAAAAAAAGACGTTTAGAAAAATTGGATGATGGCACTTTTCTACTTGAAGACGCCAAAGATTCCCCTTTTTCTTACCATCTTTTCCTTTTATCTGAATTAGAGAAGGTTACGGTGTCAGGTGAGATTCAAAAGTATCATTTTAATTTTCTTCGTAATATCTTAGAAAAAACATCTACATTTCTCGGATACGGCAAATGGGAAATGCTTTTGCCTGAAGAATCACGGAGTGCGTATTACAGTAGAATACTTAATCTATCCAGCCACTCTAAACATCATGGAGAAGAGATTTCTGTTGTAGAAGAAAATGATAAACGGGTGTTAAGGTTCCTAGTAAATGAGGTGATAATACCCACATATCATTTCAAATCAAGTATTAACAATAACGAAGCAGAAGGAAATGACACAGTATAGAACCATAGCAGAATCGAAAAACTTCATAGTTCTTGATGATTATGCCAAGTATTCAATGGTGAGTGAGCCTCCTGTTGGTTATCAAACGGAATTTGCCCTTGAACGTGAGTTTATACAAGACGTAATCAACCAAGGATACGAAAATCCCACGATAAAAAGTGCAGAAGCTATGCTTGCCAATGCAAGAGTACAGCTTCAAGAACTTAACAATATGGTGTTTAGTGATGGCGAATGGGCTCGCTATGTTGAGGAGTATTTGGATAAACCAAGTGACAATCTCGTTGAAAAGACGAGAAAGATACACGATAACTATATCTATGACTTTGTATTTGACGATGGGCATATCCAAAATATCTACTTAGTGGACAAAAAGGATGTTACTCGTAATAAATTACAGGTAATATCACAATTTGAGCAAATGGGAACGCACGCCAATCGGTATGATGTTACCATATTGGTCAACGGGTTGCCATTGGTGCAAATTGAGTTAAAAAAGCGTGGAGTAGCTATTCGTGAAGCCTTTAATCAAGTGCATCGCTACACAAAAGAGAGTTTTAATAAAGAAAATTCTCTATTTAAGTACCTGCAAATCTTCGTTATCTCGAACGGTACAGATAGCCGTTATTTTGCAAATACTGTAGAGCGAAATAAAAATAGCTTCGACTTTACAATGAACTGGGCGAAAGCCGATAACTCGCTAATCAAAGACTTAAAGGATTTTACGGCTACATTCTTCCAAAAGAACACACTCCTAAATGTGTTGCTCACCTACTCGGTTTTTGACACCAGCGACACGCTCCTCATAATGCGCCCATATCAAATCGCAGCAACAGAGCGTATCTTGTGGAAAATCAAAAGTTCCTTTCAATCGAAACAATGGTCTAAGCCCGAAGGTGGCGGATATATATGGCACACAACAGGCTCTGGGAAAACACTCACCAGCTTTAAGGCGGCAAGACTGGCGACAGAACTTGACTTTATTGATAAGGTCTTCTTTGTTGTGGATCGCAAAGACTTGGACTTTCAAACAATGAAAGAGTATCAAAGATTTTCTCCCGATAGTGTAAACGGCTCAGAAAGCACTGCAGGTTTAAAAAGAAATCTCGACAAGGATGATAATAAAATCATTGTTACCACTATTCAGAAGCTAAATAACTTAATGAAAAGCGAAGGTGAACTATCAATCTATCAAAAACAGGTTGTTTTCATCTTTGACGAATGCCACCGCTCTCAATTCGGGGAGGCTCAAAAGCTCTTAAGAAAGAAGTTTAAACGATACTATCAATTCGGCTTCACCGGAACGCCGATATTCCCCGAAAATGCTTTGGGAGATGAGACAACCGCAAGTGTGTTTGGACGTGAATTGCATTCGTATGTCATTACCGACGCAATCAGAGATGAAAAGGTGTTAAAGTTTAAGGTTGATTACAACGATGTCCGACCTAAATTTAAAGACTTAGAATCAGAACAAAATGAAGAAAAGCTAAGTTCGGCGGAATTTAAGAAAGCGATGCTTCACCCTGCTCGTATAAAAGAGATATCAGAATATATCTTGCAGAATTTCAGAATCAAAACACACCGAAACCAAGGGGGAGGTAAAGGTTTTAATGCGATGTTTGCCGTAAGTAGCGTTGATGCTGCAAAATGCTATTATGAAGAATTGAACCTTCTGCAAAAGGATAGTGAGAAACCTCTCAAAATTGCGACAATCTTCTCTTTTGCTGCCAACGAAGAGCAAAATGCAGTAGGTGAAATACCAGATGAGACCTTTGAGCCATCAGCAATGGATCTGAGTGCAAAAGAGTTCCTAACAAAGGCTATTGATGATTATAACAGAATGTTTAAAACAAGTTATGGTGTTGATAGTAAGGAGTTTCAAAACTACTATCGTGATCTTGCTAAACGTGTAAAGAGCAAAGAGGTTGACCTTATTATTGTTGTAGGTATGTTCCTTACGGGATTCGATGCTCCTACACTCAATACGCTATTTGTAGACAAAAGCTTGCGTTATCATGGGCTTATGCAAGCATTTTCTCGCACCAACCGAATTTATGATGCTACTAAGACTTTTGGTAATATCGTCACTTTTAGAGATTTGGAGGCTGCCACCATTGAAGCTATTCAAACATTCGGGGATAGTAGTACAAGGAATGTAGTGCTTGAAAAAAGCTACAAAGAATATCTGGAAGGTTTTACAGATATTGTTACAGGTGAAGCCCGTAGAGGTTATATAGAGGTTGTAAAGGAGCTAAACGAAAAGTTTCCAAGTCCGGAGGAAATAGTCACAGATAAAGATAAAAAGGAGTTCACAAAACTATTTGGTGAGTATTTGCGTGTGGAAAACATCCTGCAAAACTACGATGAATTTACGCACCTCAAAGCACTTCAAGCAATAGATATAAACGATCCTCAAGCCATTGAAGCATTCAAAGAGGCTTATTTCGTAACAGACGAGGATATTGCCACAATGCAAGAAATTGACATATTGCCTGACCGCACGGTTCAAGATTATCGCTCTACTTATAATGATATTCGTGACTGGTTAAGACGGGAGAGAAGTGGCAAAGAAGAGGATAAATCAAAAGTCGATTGGGACGATGTAGTCTTTGAGGTCGATTTGCTAAAATCTCAAGAGATAAACCTCGACTATATTCTCGAACTAATCTTTGAGCATAATAAAAAGACCAGCGACAAAGTTGCATTGATAGAGGAAATTCGTCGTGTTATTCGTGCCAGTATCGGAAACCGAGCCAAAGAGAGCTTAGTGGTTGATTATATCAACGAAACTGATATTGACGCTATCTGTGATAAGCCAAGTATTCTTGATTCGTTCTACAGTTATGCGCAAGAAAAACTGAGAGAAGAGGCAGTACAGTTAATTGTTGATGAGAACCTAAATGAACAAGAGGCAAAACGCTACATATCAACCTCTTTGAAGCGTGAGTATGCAAGCGAAAACGGAACGGAACTCAATAGTATACTGCCTAAAATGAGTCCATTGAATCCTCAATATTTAACTAAAAAGCAAAGTGTATTCCAGAAGTTAGCTTCTTTTGTTGAGAAGTTTAAGGGTATAGGAGGGCAGATTTAAAAGTAGTCAGGGTTGATAGAAACATTATCTACAAAATTGACATCTACGACTTTAAAATTTAAATCGATGAAATGATTCATAAATTAATAACCTGACGAATAGCAAAATAAAAATAATCAAAAAAAATAAATATGACAGCGCAAGAATTCATTTTTAACACTCCGTTATATCAAAAAATATCCCTTGATGAGATTACATTTTGGGAAGAGATCTTGAGGGAAGGTGGTATATATGATGGTTATAATCCATTTCAAAAAAAAGAATCCACCTTCTCTTTAATCAAAGGGATATGCAATTATGAATCAGGTGATTTTAACTCGAAATTGATTGAAGAATCAGGGGCTAAGAGCATGATATTAAGATGTGGCAGATATAAAGATTTGCTATATATCTATGTTTATTTCGATGTTACCCAGAAAACCATCACAAAAATTGGACAATATCCATCAATTGCAGATATTCATATAGGAGAGATAAAACAGTATAAAAAAGTTTTGTCAAACGAAAAGCTTAGGGAGTTTACTCGTGCCATAGGTTTAGTTGCTAACGGTGTAGGTGTTGGATCTTTTGTCTATTTACGACGTATATTAGAATCGCTTATTTTTGAAATAGCAGAGACTGTAATAGAAGAATGCCGAATAAATAGAGATGATTTTGAAAAGGCTCGTATGGATGAAAAGATTGATATGTTGAAATCAGAACTACCATCTTTTTTAGTAAGCAATCAAAAGATATACGGAATCTTAAGTGCCGGTATTCATGAATTATCAGAAGAGGAGTGCTTGAGTTATTTTGACATAATGCGTGTAAGTATTGAACTTATACTAGACGAACGACTTGAGGCTTTACAGAAGACTGAAAAGACAAAAAAAGCAGCAGCAACATTAGATATTATTACTGCAAAAATAAAAGCGTCTAAACCGTAGTAAAATAATTATGACTAAGTTACAGAAACTATACAGCACGATTCAGAATCTAAAGGAGTTGGGACTGGAGCTGGGAGATGACCTTTTGAAACAAACATCGGAGTTGGAACAAGAGATTATCAAGAATGAGATATTACCTGTTGTCTCTGAAAGGGTTGAGCCTATAATTAGTCAAATTCAACGAGAACTGGTCTTGGTGGTTGATTATGTTCCGAATGAGCCTTTAAGTGTTCGTATTTCACGAAAACGGAACTTCACGGAGCAAATGGAGACTATCGAGATCATTCCAGACCCACAAGTGGAACACAATGTAGGGAAAATCAAACGCAAGGTAAGTGGTCGAGCGCAGAATACAAATCTACGTGTAACGTTTCCAGACGGAACAGTCTTTGAGAATCGCTTTGCGTTAGATACGCTCAAGCAGGTCGTTCAACGAGCAGGAGTTGATAAGGTGCGAGAGTTGGGTATCATTCAATGTGGTGTCCCTCTCATCTCAAATACATTGGATAACGCCTATTCAAGTTCACAAAAAGACATAGCTAAGGGCTGGTATCTTATGACCCTAAGTTCTACCGCAACTAAAAAGCAGCAAATCGAAAAAATATCTGAAGCATTGAATCTTAATTTTATAGTGGATATAATATAATATGGAAACTTCAGAGTTTAAAAAAGAGTTTGGCAAGTTACTAAACGAAACCATTCTGCAAGGCGGATTAACCAATGAGCAATATTTTGAAAGACTAGCACCAATAGAAAATCTCGTTGCGTTGAATACTCCATCAGAATTATTCAGATATAGATCCTGTAATGAATTAAATATAGACTCATTTGATAAGGACACAATTTGGGCTGTAAATCCATCTAAATTTAACGATCCTCACGATAGTCTGTTCTTTTCTAATCGAGATTATCTGTATAATAGTGTTTGTTTTGGATTTTCTACTGAGTTTAGAATAAATCTTTGGAAATTCTTTCACGAACATAAATGTCTACCTGATATATATCATAAAATGTATGGTAAAATATTTGTAAAACAGATTGAGCAACGATTATCTGAAATAACTATTGAGGAAGCAGAAAATGCAGATATAACACCTCCATCTTTTAATCAGGTGTCATCTGTAATCAATGAGGCGCAGAATTTTATGCGAAACAATACAAAAATAGCTTGCCTAAGTGAGCGCATAGATAACAGTCTAATGTGGGCTCATTATGCAGACTACCACAAAGGTTTTGCTTTAAAATATAATTTCTCAAACAATGCACCTAAATGCAAATGCGATAGTTGTGATGTCACAAATCGTTCTCATTGCCCACAACGTAAATATGTAAAACTCTATCCTGTTATTTATTCAAATCAACAATATGATGCGACTGAATTTGTGGAGTGGTATATGGGCTTTGCTAATGCACATTCATTAAACATAGAGTTTACATTACAAAAACCAGATAGTTTATATGCCGAAAAAACTTATTTGAACAAATCTGAGATATGGAAGTATGAGTGTGAATGGAGACTGATATGTGATTGCAGAAATAATGTAGGAGTAGATTCTATGGTGTTGGAAAACAATAAGCCAACAGCAATATATTATGGGGCTCAAATTTCTCCAATTAACAAGAAGATATTACAAAAACTATGTGAAAGCAAAAATATTGAGCAGTATGAAATGTATATAGATTTCAAAGCAGATAATTATGAATTGAAAATGAGATTGATATCTTAACTTTATGGCGCAACAAAATAAAATACAGCTCTTTGAACAGAAGAAGGTTCGTACCGTTTGGGACGATGAGCAAGAGAAATGGTATTTCTCTATTGTCGATGTGGTTGCAGTACTTACAGATAGCCCTAACCCACGAAAATATTGGAGTGTGCTTAAAACACGACTGAAAAAGGAAGGAAGTGAGTTGACTACAAATTGTAGTCAACTGAAAATGCGTGCAGCAGATGGCAAAAACTATCTTACCGATGTGGCAGATACAGAGCAACTATTCCGTCTAATTCAATCCATCCCATCGCCAAAGGCAGAGCCTTTCAAACAGTGGATGGCACAAGTGGCGAGTGAACGGTTAGATCAGATGCAAGACCCAGAACTTTCGATTGAGCAGGCGATGACTGATTATCGCAGGCTTGGATATTCAGAGAATTGGATCAATCAACGCATCAAGTCCATCGAGATACGCAAAGAGCTTACAGATGAGTGGAAGCGATGTGGATTGGAAGAGGGTGTGCAATTTGCAACACTTACCGATATAATTTACAAAACTTGGAGCGACCACACTGCAAAGGAGTATAAGCGATTGAAAAATCTTAAAAAGGAAAACCTTAGAGATAATATGACCAATCGCGAATTAGTTTTGAATATGCTTGCAGAGTTAACAACTAAAGGTATTTCAGAAAACAGTGATCCTCAAACGATGCAAGAGCACACAGAAGTAGCTGTTAAAGGCGCAACGGTAGCTCGCAACGCACGCATAGAGATGGAGCAAGTTATCGGAGAGAAGGTCGTAACATCACTCAACGCCAAGTCAATTCATAAAAGCATTGAGGATAAAAACGAAAACGAGTAAATCAAATATATGGGTGGATTTCTTGTAAATTCATCCATTTTTTATACCTTTGTCTTCACGAGCAAGGAACGTTATAAGCAGCAAATCTGCGATGCAATCACAAGCAATAAACAGAATGCACCACGTTGCAAATCCGTTAGCACCTCACCCTAAGCTCTATTGTAAGTATCTGAATTACAAAAACATATAACGTTTCCTGTTATATGCTATCAGAAAATAAACTGTTCACATAGGATAGCATGTTTCAATTAAAGTAGAATATGTTTGTCAATCAACTACTTATTATAACCACAAATATAAACAAAATCTGAATCAAAAAAATTTTATTGCAAGAAAAAACACAAAAAAAGCTGTACCATTTGCAGGCACAGCTTTCTACATATCAAAGTGGAAAATTATTTAGCCAATTTATTGTCTGAGCCAAGTACATTAAGGATTTTGTGCTTGTACAGTTTTTCCATATTATCACGAGCCGGGCCCAAGTATTTACGTGGGTCGAACTCAGCCGGTTTTTCAGCAAATACCTGACGGACAGCAGCAGTCATAGCCAGACGACTATCAGAGTCGATATTAATTTTGCAAACTGCTGACTTAGCAGCTTTACGCAATTCTTCTTCAGGAATACCGATAGCAGCTTTCAGTGCACCACCATATTTGTTGATAGTTTCAACTTCTTCTTCAGGAACTGAAGATGAACCGTGAAGCACGATTGGGAAGCCCGGAAGTTTCTCCATTACAGCATCCAATACTTCAAATGCCAAAGGAGGAGGAACCATACGGCCAGTCTTCGGATCAATGTGGCACTGTTCCGGAGTAAACTTATAAGCACCGTGAGAAGTACCAATAGAAATAGCCAATGAATCACAACCTGTACGGGTAGCGAAATCAATTACTTCTTCAGGGTCAGTATAAGTGTGGTGGTCTGAAGAAACTTCATCTTCAACACCTGCCAATACACCAAGCTCACCTTCTACAGTTACATCAAACTGATGAGCATAGTCTACTACCTTCTTAGTCAGAGCAACGTTTTCTTCGTAAGGAAGATGAGAACCGTCGATCATTACTGAAGAGAAACCTGAATCGATACAGCTCTTGCAAGTTTCAAAAGTATCTCCGTGGTCAAGATGCAAAACGATTTCAGGATGAGCGCAACCCAATTCCTTTGCATATTCTACAGCACCCTGAGCCATATAACGCAATAAAGTAGCGTTAGCATACTGACGAGCACCTTTAGATACCTGAAGAATAACCGGAGATTTTGTTTCTACAGCAGCCTTGATAATGGCCTGCATCTGTTCCATATTGTTGAAGTTAAAAGCAGGAATAGCATATCCGCCTTTAATAGCCTTAGCAAACATCTCTCTTGTGTTTACCAGTCCTAAATCTTTGTAATTTACCATTTTGTTTAAAAGTTTATTGTTAGTGAATAAAAATTCTATGCAAAAGTACACATTATAGTTTTAATACAAAACCAAAGCGTAAGAAATATCCTCGATAATGAGTACAAATCAATCCTATTTCAGAGTCTTAAATATCATTTAATAGTCGATTGTAATCTCTACGTAGCAAAGGGAGAGCTTATTTCTTCAAATAAATAATAGTCGGCAAATGATCACTATAACCATTCAGCCAAAGTTTTCCGCCATGTGTACGCAAAGGCGAACCTTTGTACTTTCCATCCTGCTGAAAAAGATATTCACGGATAAAGACCTCATTGTGATCGTATTTCAATCCTTTTTTGGCATTGAGCAACGTAGGCGAAATAACAATCTGATCAAACAAGTTCCACTTGCCACGATAAAGCAACGTGCCTACTCCTTTATCTTCCAGTGTTTCCCACCAGGGATTGAACATATCATGTTTCTTCACCTCTTTCTTATATTTCTTTGCACCCAGGGTAGCCATACTCTGATCCATCGGATCATCATTCATATCTCCCATAACAATCAGTTTCAATTTCTTATTATCTTGTTGCAAAGAATCGATCAATGCACGTACCTGTCGGGCAGCATGTACACGCACAGGTTCGGCAGCTCCACGCGAAGGCCAGTGGTTTACAATAAAACAAACGTTATCTCCCGCCATCTTACCATTTACAATCAGAAAACCCCGTGTTTTGTGTATCGTATCTCCTTCAAAAGGGGTAGAGAGTACCAATTTACTTGATGAAACCGTAAATTGTTTCGGATCATAAAGCAGTGCACAATCAATCCCCCGCTTATCCGGTCCTTCATAATGTACAATCTCATAGCCGGAAGAAGCCAATGCAGGTTGCTTCACCAAGTCGTCAAGCACTCGCCTGTTTTCAGCTTCAGCCACACCGATAGCAGCAGGACCACCAGGAACTTTATCCCGGGAGATCTCACCCAGTACTTTCGCCAAGTTCGTTAACTTTGCCATATATTTTTCAGTATTCCACTGTTTGGGTCCGTCCGGCAGATATTCAAAATCATTCTTACCAGGATCATGGATAGTATCAAACAAGTTTTCAAGATTATAAAAAGCGATGCTATACAAGCGCTTTCCAGATTCCTGTGCCCGTCCGCCAATAGCAATCAGCAACAAAAAGTTCAATGCAATAATCAGTTTTTTCATATTATAAATAATTTAATAATGTGCTAATATGCCAATGTGCCAATTACTATGCAGTATCATAGCGCAGCCAATTGGCGCATTGGCATATTAGCATATTGGCACATTATTCTCCACAAAAGTCTTAAAAAAAAGCGAGAATCATTGTTTTTTTCCCAATCTTTTTTCTATTTCACAGAAAAGCATTATCTTTGCGCACTGAAAATGACCATTACACTATTCTTACCAAATAGTAAACGATATAATAATTAAAAAAACAAATACTGAAATGAAAAAAGGTATTCATCCAGAATCATACCGTCCGGTAGTATTCAAAGATATGTCAAATGGTGATATGTTTTTGTCTCAATCAACAGTAAACACTAAAGAAACCATCGAGTTCGAAGGTGAAACTTATCCGTTGCTGAAAATTGAAATCTCAAGTACTTCTCACCCGTTCTACACTGGTAAATCTACATTGGTAGATACAGCAGGTCGCGTTGATAAGTTCATGAGCCGTTACGGTGACCGTAAGAAAAAATAATCCGTTAGTCGGTTGACCATAAAAAAGAGGAAGTTTCAAATGAAACTTCCTCTTTTTTTATAGATATTCATTGATCAACCGGGTAAAAAATATATCTTTGTATACAAAAACATATCCTAAACAACAACAAGCAATATATTCTCCTATGAAGACCTATATACAAAGTACAGGCTTAATACTCTTTTTATTCTCATGCCTTACGCTCAAGGCCGGTAACTCTCTTTTATTTCATCCCGATTCTGTACCAGCTTCCATACAAGCACTCGAAGAATATTATCAAAAGCCCCAGGAATATATCAAACACTGGAATATACTAAAGGCAAGGGCAGATTCAATAAATAGTGTAAGGGATGAGTTCTTTTTGTACAAAGACAGAAATTATTTTCACTATATAGGTGGAGAGATAGACAGTCTACGTAAATACACAGCCATAGTAAAAGATCTATGTCTGAAATACAAAGACATACATGGATTTTATTACAACTGGCTCCTACTTAGCGAAGGCTATAATAATGTAGGAAATGGAAAGGCTGGTACTTTTGAAAACGAACAAATGTACAACTATGCCAGAGAAAACAAGAGTGAAACAGGTATGGCATACAATCAGTTTGCCATTGCTTCCGGTTATCTTGCAGCCAGAGACAATCAAAAAGCAGAACCATACCTCATCCAGGCCATGCAGAAATTCTATCAGATGAAACGATGGGATATCTATGCCGTATTGGCCTCTAATGAGATAATTCTTCTGTCGGCAGCAAATCGCGAAACAGAATCTCAAAAAGTATTCCAACAATTAGACTCACTTGCCAATTTAGCTTTGGCAGGCAAATTACATGGATTCCCACCCAGAAATATTGCCATGACCAAATATCTGGTATTCGGTAAATGCGTCAGTAGCGGCGACATAAAAACATTCAAAAAATATCTGTCCGAGCTGGAAGAAGTATATAGAAAATATCCTTCTATCCCCCGGTTCTATCTATTTGACAGCAAACAGACCTACGCATATCTGATGAAAGATTATATTATGCAGGCTGCTTATATAGATTCGTGTGCCAACTACTACAAATTGCGAAACAGTAAAGAGAATATGAGGCGTATGTATCTGAACGGGGCAAATGCACTTGCCATGGCAAACAAATACGATGAAGCCTACCACAAACTGATTTCAGTGATTGAGTTGGGAGATACCCTTTCATGGGAAAAGACCCAGAAACAGCTGAATTATCTATCGACCAAATATGATGTCAATAAGCTAAAACTGGAGAAGCAGGAACTCAGTCTGAAAGCACGTAATATGCAATTATTACTAACCATTGGTATTGGTATAATCTTACTCTTTATTCTGTTTTTCCGCATGACTGTTTATAGACGACAATTAAAATTGAATGCCAAGATACACCAACAGGATTTACAATTGATTGCAGCAAACGAAAAAATACAAAAGGCAAATGAGATGAAAAATGTATTCATACAAAATATGAATCATGAAATCCGCACTCCATTAAACACGATAGTAGGTTTCGCTGATTGTCTGGCAACTCCTAACACCTTTTCTTCTGATGAAATAAAAGAAATCAGTAACACAATAAAAACCAACAGCGACCATCTTTTAAGACTTATCAGCGATATGTTATCCATCGCAAGTCTTGACAGCGACAGTGAAGAACCAATGAAGAGTTCTTTCTCTGTCAATGAATGTTGCAACCATGTCATCGATGAAGTTAAAGAGTTTGCAAATACCAATGTTCATCTGCATGCCACTCTCAAAGAAGAAGACTTTACAATGATCTCCGACAAGAAAATGATTCATCAGATACTGTTCAACTTATTGCACAATGCTGTAAAGTTCACCTCTGAAGGCGAAATTGAACTAAGTTATGAGATCACTCCTGATAAAAAAGAAATCCATTTCCTGGTACGTGATACCGGAATAGGTATTCCTAAAGAAGAACAAAAGAAAGTCTTTGAACGATTCTACAAAGTAAATTCATTTACACAAGGTTCCGGATTAGGATTATCTCTTTGTCAGATTCTGGTTCAAAGGCTTCAGGGTAGCCTCTATCTTGACAATGAGTATAAAAAAGGAAGCCTGTTTGTATTTATACATCCGCTTTTATAAGAGGTAAACATTTTTGTAACCCAATGATAAAACTTTCTGGTATAACGCATTGCTATACCAAAACTCCTTCGTACTTTTGCAGCCGTTTTTATTATATATCTTTATATGATAACATTTGATTCCCACAAATGGGTATCACGCAGCAAAAGCGTCCTCCATTTTATTACTGATCGATGTAAAGCCTTTTGGAGCTGGTACACAAACCTTTACCACGAAGCTCGTTGGTATAAAAAAGTAATCCTCTCTTGTACAACTTTTCTTGTTCTGTTCCTGCTTTATTTGGGTATGGTGGACATCAATTTTTTATGGATGTTTGGTAAATCTCCCAGCCTGTCAAGCATACACAATCCGAGTCAGCCGATAGCTTCAGAAATCTATAGTGCGGACAGTGTGCTTATCGGTAAGTTCTTTCGTGAGAACCGTAGTCCGGTGAAGTACGAAGAGATATCTCCAAAACTTATCAAGACGCTGATATGTACAGAAGACGAACGGTTTTATAATCACTTCGGAATAGATATCCAAGGAGTTTTCTCGGCCATTAAAGATATGGCACGAGGGCAGGCACGAGGCGCAAGTACCATTACCCAACAACTGGTAAAGAATATGTTTAAGGTGCGCTCTCAATATTCTACAGGGCTATTAGGAAAAATCCCGGGAGTGAAATTGCTGATAATGAAATCTAAAGAGTGGATTACTGCTGTCAAGATAGAATGCTTTTATACAAAAGAAGAGATCCTGACCATGTATCTCAATACGGTAGACTTCGGCAGTAATGCTTATGGCATCAAAACAGCCAGCAGTACATATTTCCATACCAACCCTCAAGATATAACTTATGAACAGGCAGCTACACTTGTGGGGTTACTGAAAGCAACGACCACTTACAACCCACGTCTCAATCCCAAAAACAGTCTGAAACGTCGTAATGTAGTACTGGAAAATCTATTGACTCACCAGATTATAAGCCAACAAGAGTTTGATTCACTCAAACAGATTCCTATCAAGCTGAATTATAACGTTGAAAGTAATTATGACGGACAAGCTCTGTACTTTCGCGAAGCCATTGCCGAAGAATTGGAAGAATGGTGCAAAGAGAATAAGATAGATCTCTATGCCGACGGATTGAAAATATACACAACCGTAAATGCCCGAATGCAAAAATATGCCGAAGCAGCTGTGAACAGACAAATGCGAGTGATACAACGCAATTTTGACAACCATTGGGGTAACCAGAATCCATGGCGCGACCGTAACCATCAGGAAATTCCACATTTTATAGAGGACCTTGCCACCCACACCATTGCCTACAAACAACTGGCAGAAAAGTATCCCGATCAGCCGGACTCTATTCACTACTATCTGAACCTGCCACATCGCCTAAAGGTGTTTGATTATGAAACCGGAACACGAGATACGACTATCAGTACTATGGATTCCATACGCTATATGGAACGTTTTATGCACTGTAGCTTTGTAGCCATAGAACCACAAACCGGATATGTAAAAGCATGGGTGGGTGATATAAACTTCAACTCCTGGAAATATGATAAAGTTCTATCCAAACGCCAACCGGGATCTACCTTTAAACTTTTCGTTTATGCCACCGGATTAAACAAAGGCCTTTCTCCTTGCGACGAGCGAATTGATGAAAATGTAGTATGGGATGTTATCGAAAAAGGTAAACCTACCCAGTGGATTCCCCACAATGCGAACGGAATGGCTACCGGAGATACCATGTCAATAAAATGTGCGTTTGCCCGTTCTGTAAACACGATTGCGGTACAGGTGGCCAAAGAAACAGGTATTCATGAAGTGGCTCGGACAGCCAGACTCATGGGCATAAACACACCGCTTGAAGAGACACCGGCACTCAGCCTGGGAGCCTCTGACGTATCATTGCTTGAGCTTGTTAATGCCTATACAACAGCTATTAATGAAGGAAGAGCACATGACCCGATACTCATCACCCGTATTGAAAATGCAGATGGCAAGGAACTTTTCAAGTACCAGTCTCAGCAGGAAATACAGGCTATTCCCTA
Organism: Bacteroides sp. 41_26; assembly: GCF_949740115.1. Taxonomy (NCBI): domain Bacteria; kingdom Pseudomonadati; phylum Bacteroidota; class Bacteroidia; order Bacteroidales; family Bacteroidaceae; genus Bacteroides; species Bacteroides sp. 41_26. The sequence continues at coordinate 21,802 of NZ_CATJGZ010000041.1, read as the reverse complement.
CGAAACCGCTTTCTTGCTTACAGACATGCTCAAAGGAGGACTGACTGAGCCGGGTGGTACATCCAAAGCATTATGGGCGTATGATCTTTTCCGCTATGACACAGAATTCGGAGGTAAAACAGGAACCTCCTCCAATCATTCTGATGCCTGGTTTGTTGGTGTTACTCCCAACCTGGTGGGAGGCTCGTGGGTAGGAAGCGAACATCGTAGTATCCACTTTCGTACCGGAGAGTTGGGACAAGGAAGTCGTACTGCGCTACCCGTTTTTGCTTACTTCATGGAGGGTGTATTAAAAGATAAACATCTCACAAAGTATAGAGGAAAATTCCCTAAACCTAAAGAGGTAATCCATAAATCATACGGTTGTCAAGGGATTTATCATCCCAAAGATACAGATTCGATAACGGTATACCTGCCCGATAGTCTGGCAGGAAGTGAAGAGGATATGCTTACAAGTTTTTAAGAAAACACAGATTAACGCTAATTATCGCAGATTTAATCTTTGCGTAAGTTAGCGTTAATCTGTGTTTCTAAAACTGCCTTTTAACAGCTTTATCAGGCTTTTGATACATTCCTGTAAGTAATTCGTGCTCGTTTACTTCATTATCTTACAAGAACCAACTTTACCATCTTTTGTCTGAATACGGGCTACATAATATCCTGAGGGTAACACAGAGAGTCCCATAGAAGTAACATTTTCCTGCTTCTGTACCATCATGCCATTAACAGAATAGATTTCTACAAAATCAGCCTCTCCATTGATTACCAATTCGTCCAGACTATTATTATAATAACCTAGAATCTGATCCGAATTGGCTACATTCTCCTCAATACCGGTAAGTATCGGTTTGAAACTGGTATAAAGACGGAATTCATGAGCCGGAACTGAAATGCTCTGTGCTACAGTTGACGACGCGATATTCAGTGTAGAATTCTCATCCATAAAGTCGTACCATACACCTGTTTTAGGAAATACAACCGAATAGTCACCAGCAACAGCCGTAAAGTTACCAGCAATAACAATGGCTCTATCCTCTGTAGTAATTGTTATGAAACGTCCCTTATTCCAATTCGTATTACCACTTACTTTCCAGCTGAAAGCAACATCAGGAGTAAAGAGTTCCGGATACGAAGTTCGCAGATCCATTAACTTGCTATACGTATCATACAATCCTTTACGCGTTGTATTCTCAAAATAGTCCCAGCGAATCGGTTTAGGATCAGTACGATATGCACCACCATCATCAACCACTGTTCCATCCGAATTACTGTTTATAGAATAGTCATATCCTAATTCTCCCAATTGCCATATCATCTTAGGTCCTGGTACTGTAAAGAAGAAGGCAGCATTGGTAGCAAGTTGTTTCACACGATTTTCCAGATTATTATCATTCACCGGATTGGCACTGGTACCTCCTCCCTTGATACTTTCAGTACCCCATTTCCAGGCTTTAAAAGAAGTACGTTCCTCATCGTGACTTTCCATATAGCCCATCAGGCTATTCACAGGCATATTGGATGTTCCTCCATACAACCCGGAAAAATTAGATTTATCGGGCCATCCCATAGCCGACTCACAATAAGCGTAGTTCATATTTCTCCAAAGCATAATGCCAGCCTCTCCCAACTCTTTTTCTTCTGTAGTTCCATCCGTCAGATGCTCTATAATGACATAAGCATCCGAATTGCGTTTCCAGATTTCTGAAGAAATCCGTTTCAGGTTCGCAATACGTTCCGTATCGTACTTATTGGCCCACGTATCCTGAGGAGTATTGGAAAATCCTTTGGTAAAGTCATAGCGAAAACCATCTACCTTATATTCTTTCATCCAAAAACCGGCCACACTATCCACCAACGCACGGGTATAGGTGCTTTGATGATTAAAATCATACCCCCACTGCAAATCCTTATTGGGAATATTGGATTCCTTATTATACCAGGGATTATCCGCCGAAGGAGTTCCATCAGCATCACGATAGAGTAAATAAAATGGAGATTGTCCGAAACTATGGTTCAAAACAAGGTCTATAATCACTGCCATCCCCTGTTGGTGACATTCGTCAACAAAAGCACGCAACTCGTTCTTTGCTCCATAATACTTATCTACCGCAAAATAGAATGAAGGATTGTATCCCCAACTACTATTACCTTCAAACTCATTCACAGGCATTAATTCAATGGCATTAATCCCCAACTGTTTTAAATAGGACAATTTATCTTTTGCTGCACTGAAAGAGTGCTCTGTAGTAAAATCACGGATATGCATCTCGTATACCATCAACTGGTTTCTATCAGGTTTCCTAAATTCAGTCACCTGCCATTGATAAGGGGTCTGCCCGGTCTGAAGCACAGAAACGATACCTTCTGCTTTGCCTGTGGGATACGGTTTCAAGTCGGGATACACAGCCGGAGAGATATATGGATCATTCCAGGGATCAAGTACTTTATCTGCGTACGGATCGGCTATATAAATCGTACCATCCACTACATACTGAAAAGCATATTCCTTTCCTTTTTCCAGATCGCTCAATGTAATCCAGAAAAACTCTCCATCCTGTTTCAGTTGATATTCCGATTTAAATTGCCAATCATTAAAGTCGCCAACTACATATACGGTTCTCTTTCCTGGTGCCTGCAATACCAAAGTGGCCTGCGTATCATTTAGATAATTTATACCTGGACGTGCTCCCTGGGGGAGAATCCCCTGCTCTGTTTCTCCCAAAACAGTTACCACTTGAGTGGCAATAGCTGTTTTACCTCCCGTCGTAGCTTCCACACGTAGTTCAAAAGTTCCGGTCTGCGAAAAAGTGTGTAATGATATTATTTCCTGAACATTGGTTCTGGAAACAATCTGCTCATTTGCTACAAACAATTTCATATCTGCCAATACAGAAGCTTTTGCTCTTATAGGAAGCAGATCACCCAAATTCAAAGTGGTAGCAACATCCGGTTGTTCAAAACGAACAGTAACTCCTTCTCTGTGCACATCAATAAAAATATCCCCTCCATCAGCAGTTTTTCCTGTTTTAGAGCCATCTTCACTTCGAAAAACAAACGCCATCTTAAAAATTGTCTCTCCAGCATGTACTCCATAATATTCGCGAATACTGGGAGTTAGCTTGAATTCCCATTTATTATTTCCCAATGAACGCATTTTATACTTTTCAGAATTATCTCCCCATTTGGAAGGAGCATATTTCCAATCGGATTCATTCTTACTATTGTTCGTAATAACACCTGTATGCGCATATACATTTCCGGTATATCCTATCAATCCACCCGATCCCAACGAAGCGTCAAAAACAACAGTTACTTCTTTTCCTTCCAGTGGAAAATCCGGAGTAGTTGTCACAAGTTGGGCGCTGGCAGTAAAAATTCCTCCGAAAACGATCAATAACAAAAAATAAATCTTCTGCATAAACATAAATGTTTTAACTATAAAGGTCATCCGGTGTGGATGACCTTTATAGTTATTTTAATATTCCATTAATTAACGCTACCTGTACCAGTCTTAAAATCAAGTCTTACAGTCTGACCAGCAGCAACTTCTGTCAATTTCATTGCATCTTCCCCACCCCTTCCACGGTAAAATATCTCACCATCTTTCAAGGTAAATTCAGACTGCCACCACTGACAATCAAGAAGTTTTACACACATACGCAACACGCCATTATTAGGACAAGCCGGAGAAATAAAAATATTTTCTTGAAGAGTAAACGCATTAGTTTCCTTTATATCCCATGCACCTACACAATCACCAATCAGAAAAGGTTTCACTTTTTCCAGAACAATCTTCTTCAAAACCGATTGTTTATCTTCAGAAAGGGTACAAACAATAGCGACCTGATAGAAACCTGCTTCTGCAATATTCATATTAGATCCACCAGTAGCATGTTCACCATAGTCACAAGGTTCATCGTTTGTTGCACCAAATTCTCCGCCATCCCAGTCTCTGTTTGAGTTAAATTTCAAGCCTGCACCTGCTTCAAAATAGAAGATTCCGAAAAATACTCCATCAAGATCCTGAAGCGAAGTCAGTTCGGGAGCAACGCTCCAATTCCAATCCGCAGAGAACGGACTGCCGTTAATATACATATGTTCCGGTAAAGTAGCTGTTGAAGTATCTTCTTTGGTCAACTTAGCTGTTCCTGTTACATCCTGCGTATTCAAATTAATAACCAATGTTACATCATATTCGCCATTCTTGGCTATTTTAAAGTTTTTACCGCCGCCAACACATTGAACCGCTTCTGTTCCCAATTCAATATCGCCATCATTTTCTCCTACACTACCAAAATTGGTATGAACCCTGGCTTTTACATCGCCATAAGGAAGAGAAGCTCCCCAATCGCCCGAGAAGCGATATTTCAACTGCTTATTACTAAGCGTACCGGACCATTTTGAAGTAACAACCAATCCGGCAGGATCAAAAGACATTTCCATTACTGTTTCACCATTCCATGCATTAGGAGTAGCATCGCCAATAATACCTATTTTTGCAGGAATAACAGTCAACTGGCGCTCTGTATTATTCATAACAACATAATACAAACCATCTTCGGCAACAGTAAATCCTGCACCACCTTCTTTCAAGTTAACCGTCTCAAACGGATCGGTAGAAGTAACATCTCCTTTTCCATACGCAATCCCCGAATCGGTAATAGTAAATTCACCACTTGCTTTTAGCCAGGTAAGGATACCTATCATATCAGCTTTTTCATCGAATCCGTCTCCTTTATCCAAAGGAATCTCTTTTAAAAGAGAAGCTTCTCCAACTTGCGGATAAACAGTGGCAGTACCTGTAATGTTGATGGTTTGAGGTGGTTCCGGTTCATAAGGAATAATTCTCCAGTTCTCATTATCCTTGCAACTGGTATTAACCATCATAAGCAACAGTCCGGCTACCATATATTGAATTATCTTTTTCATAACATTTCTTTATTATAATAGTTAGTTATTCTTATACTTATTTGCCGTATCCTGGATTCTGACTTAGATTCTTATTAACAGAAAGAGTTTTCTCATGAATCGGGAATACCGTTTTATATGCCTGTGACTTCGGCCTGTCAGTAATCGCTTTTGTAAACTCGCCAAATCGAATCAAATCCTGACGTCGAACACCTTCCCAAGCTAATTCGAGTAAACGTTCTTTCAGAATATTTTCCAGACTAATAACAACCTGAGAAGCACCCACACGATCACGTACCTGATTTAATTCGGACTGTCCGCCTTTTCCATCCCGGAAAAGAGCTTCAGCTTTCATTAACAATACATCCGAATAGCGGAACAACACATAGTCATTATGCTGTAATTTGCCATCATTCGTAGCAGCCGGATCAGCTTCATATTTAAACATACGCGCACCCGCAACTTTCATATCCGCATCACTCTTATCAAATTTCAATTTCACCGACAATGGCTTATATTCAAGCACTTTGCCATCCGCTTCCACATATTGTCCGTTTACCATCACCTTGCCGGTATAGTAAGTACGATCCAAACGTGGATCCGGAGTATCTGTTCCATAGCCAAAGGCTTTCATTGCTTCCAAAGTTGCTGATGAACCGTTCCATCCGCCATTACCGAAACCCAAAGCAGCTCCTACAGCATAATGACGAGAACGAGTAAGGTACATCATATTTGCTTTATATAGAGTCGGATCCATCGGAATTACAAAAATATTCTCTATAGAACCTTCGTTTTTTGCTGCAAAATTTGCAGAAAAACCATTCAGACCTTGAGTCAGAGCATATCCCGATGCAGTAATTCTATTACAATACTTCACAGTAGCTTCCCAGCAATTGACTTCTTCACCATCTACGGTAAATTTTATATTCTTTCCATCCGGCTTCACAGCATCCGTCCAGTCATCATCGGTATATATCTCTGCATTTAAAGCCAGTTTAGCTAAAATATAATTCGCTACAGACTGAGTCATTCGTCCATAATATTCGCCTTCTGCTGCACTTTTTGCATCAGAGAGATCAGGAAGTGACTCTTCCAATTCCTTTCTGACAAAAGCAAATACTTCAGAACGTTTGGATTGTCTTACATCTTTGATTTCAATAGTAGAAGATTCTACGATAGGCACACGTGCAAACATATCCAGCAAATAATAGTAGTACATAGCGCGCAACGCACGAACTTCCGATTTATAAGTTCCAAACAACTCATTGTCCGGATATTCTTTCTGCAACATAACTAACTTATCGATTGACTGATTACAAGATACGATCACTTTATACAAATAATCCCATGTCCCAATCACCAAATCATTACTGGTACCCCAGTTATGCTGAAACAAATCACGCCATAACCCACCATCATCCCAGTCACCATCACGAGTAGGCAGAATAGCCTCATCGGCTGTAAATGTATTCAGGTCATACAACCCACGGTCAGTACCGGCGAGACCACCGCCACCATAGTCGGCACCAATCATGGTATACAAATTCGCTACAGTATTCAGATAAATCAAATCGGGATTTTTGTACACTTCCGATTCCGGCATCTGGTCTTTTGGATCCTCCTCCAAGAATGAAGAGCAACCGACAAGGCTCAAAGAAGCCGCTAAAATAAAACTATATAATATTCTTTTTTTCATGATATATTTCTTTTTAGAAGTTAACACTAAGTCCTAATGAATAAGTACGGGTTAAAGGATAGAAGCGTTTATCATCCAATCCAAGATCGCTACCTACCGTAGAGCTGTTAATCATAGGAGAAAGTCCTGAATAATTCGTAATAGTAGCCAAATTATTTACAGAGAAAGTAAGACGTAAAGCGTTGACGTTCTTTAAATTCTTTGTATTCAGATTCCATCCAAGTGTAACATAGTCAAAATGAACATAATCACCTCTTTCCAACCAATAATCAGTAACCGTCTGATCATGAATATTCTTTTCGGGAGCACCGGTCATTACATTATAAGTAGGGAATTGGCTCATATTCATGTAAGTCAAAGAAGTACCATTATAAATCTTATGTCCAAAAGCACCAGTAAACTGAGTCTGGATATCAAACTGTTTGTAGCGGAAGCTAATGTTACCACCTAAATAAAACTTAGGCATTGCCTGACCAGCGATATAACGGTCTTTTCCGTCTTCAAGTTCAATTTTCTTATTTCCATCTAAGTTTACAACGTGATATGTATATACGCCATTACCTTCTTTATCAACCAAACCATCACTCTTAGGCAAATAGAAAACACCAACAGGTTGACCTACCATCTGATAAACAACTTTGTTATTACCACCAATAAAGCCTGCACCATTCATACTTGCGAGCGACATATATTTTTCAGCACTCAAAGGCTGCCCATTATAAGTTCCATCCAAAGAAAGTAATTCATTCCTCTGCCATGAGAAGTTTGCAGAAACAGTTAATTCCATATCTTTCTTTTTCAAAGGTATTGCCGTAACCGAAAATTCAACACCTTCATTCATCATAGAACCCAAGTTGGCAAGCATAGAACCGTATGCAAACGGAGGTACAGGAACAGAATAATTATAAAGCAAATCTGTAGTTTTTGAGTAATAATAATCAAATGTAGCAGACAATCTGTTATCAAAGAAAGAAGCGTCAATACCTGCATCAAACATCTTCTTCACCTCCCAACGCAAATCAGGATTGTCATTACGATTAATACCATAAGTAACCACCGGCTTCCCATTAACGGTAGTAGTACCCGTAGGACTCATGAGCATTAAAGAATTGTAGGCAGAAATAGCATCCTGATTACCGGTCAATCCGTAACCAACTCTCACCTTCAAATTAGATACAGCACTTACATCTTTCAGGAAATCTTCTTCTTTCAGTACCCAAGCCAAAGAAGCAGAAGGGAAGAAGCCCCATTTATTATTTGCTCCAAGTTTTGAAGAACCGTCACCACGCATATTAATTGTAGCAATATACTTGTCAGCATAAGAGTAGTTGAAACGTCCCATGAACGACACCAGTTTATTACCGTTGGCATAAGATGTTGCATCTCCGTGTTTGATATCAGCTCCTGCCATCAGATTATTGAAACCAAAGAAATTAGTAGCAAAATAACGTGCATTCGAACCAAATCCGCTATATTGATAATCCTGTATTTCAGCCAAGCCCAATACATCCATATAGTGCTTTCCAAAAGATTTTTTATAATTAGCAGTGAAGTTACCTAAAAGAATATTGGATTTATTGTCATTTTTAGAAGCCAATCCTTTTGTACCAATTCCTTCTTTAATATTATTGGGAACATACTTGGAATTCTCTTTTACATTATAAGTATACGAACCAAATACACTCAATTTCAAACCGTCAACAACAGTCCACGTCAAACGTGCATTTGCATTAACATACGAATTAGATTCCTGATCGTCAATTGTCAAACGTCCCAGTGGGTTCTGGGTTTCATTTGCATTCGGATCTTCCGGCCATGTACCATCGGCATTCGCCACACTGGGAAGTGTAGGATTAAAAGAAGCGGCAGAATAGAATGTCTTTTGATAATCATTAAGATAGCGCATATCCTTTCTTGCCGCAAACATTCCAAAATCAATCTTCAGTTTATTATTGAACATCATTTGAGAAGCATCCAACTTCGCAGTATAATTACGCATATAATTGTTTTTGATGATACCTTTCTGGTCGATAACACCAATAGAGGCTCTATAGTTTGAGCTTTCGGTACCTCCACCAAATGAAACGCGATGATTCTGAGTATAACCCATACGCTGCATTTCTTCAATGAAGTTAGTATTAGCTCCCCCATCTAAAGCATTCGCATAACCTCTGTCTGTAACCACTTTACGAAATTCATTTCCGTCAAGCATTTTCAGATTCTTGTAAACAGTCTCAACACCGAAACTACCATCATAGCTTAATGTTTTTGTACCATTTTTACCTTTAATTGTTGTAACTACAATAACACCGCTTGCACCACGGGATCCATACTGAGCAGTTTCCGAAGCATCTTTCAAAACAGTAAAACTTTCAATATCAGCGGGAGAAATAGCATTTAGCATGTTTAAATCACCAAACACACCATCAATAATTACTAACGGATCATTACCGCCGGAAAGAGAAGTTGTACCTCTGACACGAATAGAGGCTCCAGCTGTAGGGTCGCCACCGGTCTTCTGGATATTTACACCAGCAATCTTTCCTTTAATGGCTTGTAGTGGACTTACCACCACACCCGCATTCATTTCATCACGCCCCACCTTCTGTACTGCCCCTGAAATAGTTCTCTGACTACCGGTTGCATAACCGATAACTACAACATCGTCAAGTAACTGAGAATCTTCACGCAACACTACATTTACGCTAGAAGCTGCTTTTACCTCGGCTGGAAGATATCCCACAAAAGAAACGACGAGTGTTGCACCTTGAGGTGACTGTAGTTGAAAATTACCATCCAAATCAGTAATTGAACCATTAGTAGTACCTTTGACTACGACATTTGCACCAATGACAGGTTCACCTGTAACATCTTTCACATTTCCTTTTACAGAAATTTGTTGTGCATAAGCGCCTAATGACAAGAATAGCCCCAACAATAAGGGCAGAATCATTTGATAGATTCTAAGATTAACTTGCTTCATGCATTTAATAAGTTAAAGTTAACAATATAAATTAATATGATTTCTCTCTATCGAAACAGGAACGTAACTCAAGTTCCTATCTTACGACGAAACAAAAATAGACTTATTGTCAATCAAACAAATGAAAAAATATGAAAAACGCTGCTTGCAACTACGCAATCGTTTGCATTGCAAAGCCCCAAAGAAGCATATAGTCAAGGTACGCGTATAAAAGTACTTTCTTAATAAGATATCTTTGTACTGTGTTTATTTATAAATATTCAATTTAAGACAAACAAAGATATACTATTGTACATGATACACAGGTACTCTTTACCTACATGAGGCAGGGAGTATTTATCCCTTCATCATAGTCAGTAACATTTTAAACTTTTCTACAGCAGTTAAAGCATGTGGAGCATTAGCCGGAAACACAATGCTTTCTCCTGCTTTTAAGGTAAATGTTTTTCCATCCAACACAATATCTACCACACCTTCCAGCACCTGGACAATAGCATCGAACGGGGCACGGTGTTCACTGAGTCCTTCTCCTTTATCAAAAGAAAACAATGTTACATTTCCAGCCGGACTTTTTATTAGCTGCTTACTAATAACTCCTCCTTCAGAATATTCTACCAATGAAGCCAGATTGAGCACAACTCCTTTTTTAAATGACTGTTCCATATTCAATTTTATTTTTATTAATGTCAAATATAAAACGATTATGAAAACAGGATTGTTCTTAAAAAACATTAGTAAATCTACATTATTAAAATACGTATTTTATAAGGTCAAACTATGCATTTTAACACACTGTTAATATGCATTTTAAGTAACAGTTAAATACGTATTTATACAATTAAGAAGGTCGGGGGCACCTAAAACAACAAAAGCACATACCCTATTTCAGATAAAATTTATATCTTCAATCCGGCAGAGTATGCAAACGTTTGCACTTAATTCTGATACAGAAACGGAAGATTCTTTAAAATTCTTCCTTCCAATTCTCTTATTTTTGCATATAAAGACAAAGATAAGTACCTTTGGCTGAAACTAATAGAAATCTATGAGCAAACCGCAAATTACCATCAAAGACATAGCCCGTGAATTGGGAGTATCCCCTTCCACTGTCTCAAGGGCACTGAAGGATAATCCGGACATCAGCCAGGAAACCCGAAACGCTGTACATACATACGCACGCGAACATAATTATAAACCAAATGCACTGGCCCTAAACCTCCGAACCAGCCGTTCCAATACTATTGGTGTGATTATCCCGCAACTGGTACATCATTTCTTTTCATGTGTATTGAGTGGCATTGAGGAAACGGCATCTCAGGCCGGATACAACATTCTTGTAGCACAAAGCAACGAGAAATATGAGCAAGAGGTTAAGATTGTTCACTCTTTTCAGGCAGCCCGGGTTTGTGGTGTTATTGCGTCACTCGCCAAAGATACTTCTCAATATGATCATTATCAGGAATTACTCGACAATAATATTCCAATCGTCTTTTATGACCGTATCTGTACGGGTATTAATACCGAACGGGTGGTAGTGGATGATTACGCAGGTTCATTTTCTGCTGTGGAGTATATGATACAAACAGGCTGCAAACGCATCTTTTTTTATAGCGCTGCACCCCACCTCGAAATTTCAAAAAACCGGAGAAACGGTTATCTGGATGCCATGAAAAAGTATAAAATACCTGTGGACGAGAGCATGATAAAACTTTGTGATACCCGCGAACAAGCCATTGCCATTACCCCCGATATACTGGAAAGAGAAGACCGCCCGGATGGATTTTTCGCCATTAATGACGAAACTGCTTCGGGCATTCTATACTCCTGCAAACTGGTGGGACTGAAAGTACCGGATGAAGTATCCATCTGTGGATTTACCGACGGAGCAATTGCGCAAAGTACCGATCCTAAACTAACAACGGTAGAACAGCACGGTGAGGAAGTAGGAAAAAGTGCCATACATATCCTGATCGATAAAATAGAAGAGAACCCCAATACCAAAAGTGCAAACAAAATTGTAAGAACCAACCTGGTAGTAAGAGGAACAACGAAATAAGGTGCTTCCCGCACGGGGAGGTACGCCAGGCGATGATTACAGTGAGAAATCTGTGAAAACCTGTGGCGAGCTGTATTTAAAACTGAATGGAAAAAGAATGAAACTAAATAATTAACCAATTAAAAAAACGAGTGCCACCCAATTGGTATATTACTACATTGGCATATTGGCACATTATTAATTACCATGAAAGTAAAACCTGATCTGAGTTTTTGGAAGCTGTGGAATATCAGCTTTGGCTTTTTCGGCGTACAAATAGCCTATGCACTGCAAAGTGCTAACATCAGCCGTATCTTTGCCACATTGGGTGCCGATCCGCATAGTTTGAGTTATTTCTGGATATTACCGCCATTGGCAGGAATTATTGTACAGCCCATCATTGGTTCGGCCAGTGACAAAACATGGACACGATTCGGACGACGTATTCCCTATCTGTTTGTTGGTTCACTGGTTGCTGTATTGGTTATGTGCCTATTGCCCAATGCCGGAAGTTTCGGCATGGTAGTCAGTACAGCTATGATATTCGGACTTGTGTCACTCATGTTTCTCGACACATCTATCAACATGGCTATGCAGCCTTTCAAGATGCTTGTGGGTGACATGGTGAACGAAAAACAAAAAGGGCTTGCCTACTCCATCCAGAGTTTCCTCTGCAATGCCGGAAGTCTGGTAGGTTACCTGTTCCCGTTTATTTTCACTTGGATAGGTATCAGTAACATTGCCGATAAAGGAACCGTCCCCGATTCTGTAATCTATTCTTTCTATATTGGAGCAGCCATTCTCATTCTTTGTGTGATTTACACTACTTTGAAGGTAAAAGAAATGCCGCCCAAAGAGTTTGAAGAGTTCCATGGCATCACCGCTGCCGAAAAGAAAGAAAAGACAAATTTCTTCTATCTGCTGAAACATGCACCTAAAGTATTCTGGACAGTCGGCCTGGTACAGTTTTTCTGCTGGGCAGCATTTATGTATATGTGGACTTATACCAACGGAGCCATCGCAGAAACCGTATGGAATACAACAGACGTACAGGCTTCAGGATATCAGGAAGCAGGCAACTGGGTAGGTGTACTCTTTGCCGTACAAGCCATTGGTTCTGTTATATGGGCAATTATCCTTCCTATGTTCAAAGCCCGGAAACTGGCTTACTCAATGAGCCTTGTGTTAGGTGGGATCGGCTTTATCTCTACTTTGTTCTTCGATAACCAGTATCTGTTATTCATCTCCTATCTATTGATAGGTTGCGCATGGGCAGCTATGCTGGCAATGCCTTTTACCATCCTGACCAACTCAATATCGGGCAAGAACATGGGTGCATACTTAGGATTATTCAACGGGACAATCTGTATCCCCCAGATTGTTGCTGCCATCATTGGCGGCGGATTACTTCATCTGGTAGGTGGTCAGCAGGTCAACATGCTTGTATTGGCAGGTGTTCTATTAATTATAGGAGCTGTTTGTGTACACTTCATAACAGAGACATTTTCAACGAAAAACTGAAAACATCTCTGTTGTAGTTGAGAGTTGAAAGTTAAAAGTTGCTATACAGCGTGGCAGTGCAGCTAACTTTCAACTCCCAACTTTCAACTTTCAACTTTTTTCACTATCTTTCTGCGCAATTAAACACATGATAAAGAAGATAGCTATGAAAAAATTCCTCAAGACAGACGAGTGGAACATTATAGAAGAAGGTTTTCATGCAGATAACCTTCGGGCATCAGAAAGTATATTCAGCCTGGGCAACGGACGGTTAGGGCAACGAGGCAATTTTGAAGAAACTTATAGCAGCGACAGTCTGCAAGGCTCCTATGTGGCAGGTATCAGTTTTCTGGACCGTACACGCGTTGGTTGGTGGAAAAACGGATATCCCCACTTCTTTTCACGTATACCGAATGCTCCCAACTGGAGTGGTATCCATCTGCGCCTCATTGATGAAGAAGTAGATCTGGCCCAATGGGATGTGGATAGCTTTGAACGACGGCTGGACATGAAAAAGGGCATATCTTATCGCGACTTTGAAGTCACTTCCCCCAAAGGGAATACACTGAAAATACATGTGGAACATATCAACAGCATGGCCCATCAGAACTTGTGTCTCATTAAATACAGCGTAACCTCTGTCAATTACGAAGGTAAAATCTCCGTTGTCCCTTACATTAACGGAGATGTGAAACACGAAAACTCCAACTTCAACGAAAAGATGTGGAATATACTGCGTGCCGAAACCACCAATGAATATGCTTATCTATGGACACAAACCAAACGAGAGGACTCACAAGTGTGTTGCGCTATGACTTATCAGGTTTTCAAAAACAGTAAAGAGCTAAGCATCAGTCCTATCAAAATAGAGAAAGAGAAACTCACCGGATTCAGTGCCGGTGCCGACGTCAAACCGGGTGAACGAATTACACTTATCAAATATACCACTATCCTCTCCTCACTCTACTATGACCGGCAGGAACTCGTAGAACACGCTGTGGCAGAGAGTAAAGAAGCCAAGGCACAGGGATGGGAAAAACTCCTGCAAGACCACCAAAATGTATGGCAGCATATCTGGGATGAGACAGATGTCACCATTGAAGGCGATCCGGAAGCACAGCAAGGCATCCGTTTCAATATTTTCCAGCTCAGTCAAAGCTACCGTGGAGACGATCCGCGTCTCAACATCGGTCCGAAAGGATTTACAGGCGAGAAATACGGAGGTAACACCCAATGGAACACAGAACTTTGCTGCGTACCGTTCTTCTTACTGTCCAGTCCGAAAGAGACTGCCAAGAATCTGCTGCTCTATCGCTATAATCAACTGCCGAAAGCTATTGACAATGCCCGGAAATTAGGCTTTAAAGACGGAGCAGCCCTCTACCCTATGGTGACATTCAATGGAGATGAGTGCCATAACGAATGGGAGATCACCTTTGAAGAGATACATCGCAATAATATCATCGTGCACGAAATAGTGCAATATGTAACGATGACGGGACATACTGATTTCATAGCCCGATATGGGTTGGAGATGATGATAGCCATCTCGCGCTTTTGGGGCCAGCGCGTCTCTTTCTCACAACCTAAACAAAAATATGTGATACTGGGAGTAACAGGGCCCAACGAATATGAAAATAATGTAGACAATAACTGGTATACCAATTACTCTTGTGTACAAACACTAAAAGCCACTATTGAAACCATAGAATTAGTAACCCATCAATATCCGGAAGAATATGCACGCATCCGCAGAGTTACCGGTTTCCAATATCCGGAAACGACTCTCTGGCAAAAAATTATAGATAACATGTACCTCCCCGAGGACCGGGAACTGGGAATATTTGTGCAAAACGACGGTTATCTGGACAAGGAACTGAAAACAATAGACGACATCCCTACAGAAGAACTTCCCATTAATCAACATTGGTCGTGGGACCGTATTCTGCGTTCGTGCTACATCAAACAAAGCGATGTACTATTGGGGCTTTACCTTTATTATTCTAACTTCGATGATGAAACCGTGCGACGTAATTTTCGGTTCTACGAACCACGAACGGTACACGAGTCTTCACTCTCTCCTTATGTACATTCCATCCTCGCCTCCCGAATAGGCGACATAACAAAAGCATATAACCTTTTTCTCCATGCCACCCGATTAGATCTGGACGATTATAACAATGAACTGGACCAGGGGTTACATATCACAAGTATGGCAGGTAGCTGGCTTGCCATCGTTCATGGGTTTGCAGGAATGCAAATAAAAGACGACATGCTCTGCTTCAATCCTGTCATCCCTGAAAAATGGAATAAATACACCTTCAAAATCCACTTCCGCCAATGTACTCTACAGATAGAGATAGGAAAAGAGGAAATAAAAATCTCGATGATAGAAGGGGATGAACTGAACATCCTTATCCATAAAGTTGTTTATCATGTCACCAGAGGAGATGTGAAAGTGATTAGTGAGTAGTGGTTAACGATTAGTGATCAGTGATTAATAGCTGCGCTACATACCGCATGGTACTAATCCCTCATCACTTACTCACTAATCACTACTCACGCTCCCCTGTTTAAACGACTTTAACCAACCAAGGGAGTATGAAAAAAAACTATGTAATCGCTTTGACTGCGGCCCTTCTTCTGGCTGCATGCGGACAGAAACAAGAAGACAACGGCACTACAATCCGGCCTGTAAAGACAGCAATAGTAGAATCACGATCGGAAATCAACAAAGATTTTTCGGGAATTGTAGAAGCAGTAGACTATGTAAAGCTTGCTTTCCGCGTGAGCGGACAGATTATCAACCTACCGGTCATCGAAGGAGAGAAAGTGAAAAAAGGACAGCTGATAGCTGCCATTGATCCCAGAGACATCGCCTTGCAATATGCTGCAGACAAATCTTCTTATGAAACAGCTGCCGCTCAGGTAGAACGTAACAAACGTTTGCTGGCACGGCAGGCTATCTCTGTACAAGAGTACGAAATCAGTTTATCAAACTACCAACGGGCCAAATCAGCTTTCGAATTATCCTCCAACAATATGCGCGATACCAAGTTGACCGCTCCTTTCGATGGATCTATCGAAACACGACTGGTAGAAAATTACCAGCGCGTCAATGCCGGTGAAGGTATCGTCCAACTGGTAAATACCAAAAAGCTACGTATCAAATTCACCATTCCAGATGCTTACCTCTATCTGTTGCGTTCCAGCGATCAGAAATTCCGCGTAGAATTCGATACATATAAAGGACAGAAATTCAATGCTAAATTAGAGGAATATCTGGATATATCAACTGACGGAACAGGTATTCCTGTGACAATCACGATTGACGATCCGGCATTTAACCGTGCACTGTACGACGTAAAACCGGGATTCACGTGTAGCATCCGCTTCTCTGCCAATGTAGGTCCGTTCCTGGAAGAAAGTATGACTGTAATCCCCTTGAGCGCCCTGTTTAGTGAAGGCAATGGAAAACAGATGTATGTATGGGTAGTAAACGACAACAAAGTAAACCGTCGCGAAGTAAGCGTCATGTCTCCTACCGGAGATGCACAGGCATTCATCACCAAAGGGCTGAAAGCCGGAGAAAAGATAATCACCGCAGGAGTTAACCAGCTCGTAGAGGGAGAGAGGATTAGAGTAGTGAGTAGTGATTAGTGATTAGTGATTAGTGCCATGCGGCATTATAGTCTTACTAACCATCCAGCACTTATCACTCACTAATCGTTAATCACTAATCACTACTCACTAATCGTTAATCACTACTCACTAATCACTAATTTACTAAACACTACTTTCATGAATTTAGCCAAATATTCATTAGACAACACCAAAGTCATCTATTTTTTCCTTGCTGTATTGCTACTTGGAGGTATTTTCTCCTTTAGCAATTTGGGAAAGAAAGAAGATGCACCGTTTGTCATCAAATCAGCCGTCATCATGACGCGCTATCCGGGAGCTGAACCTGCAGAAGTGGAACGGCTCATCACAGAACCTATCTCACGCGAAATACAAAGTATGAGCGGAGTATATAAGATAAAGTCCGAATCTATGTATGGTCTTTCAAAGATCACTTTTGAACTGCAACCCTCCCTGTCCGCCTCTTCCATCCCACAAAAATGGGACGAACTGAGACGCAAAGTACTCAATATACAGCCTCAACTTCCCAGCGGATCATCCGTACCTACTGTATCGGATGACTTTGGAGACGTATTCGGCATTTACTACGGGCTGACCGCCGATGACGGGTTCAGCTATGAAGAGATGCGCGACTGGGCCGAACGAATCAAAACGCAGGTAGTCACTGCTGATGGAGTAATGAAAGTTGCTCTGTTCGGTGTACAAACGGAAGTTGTCAATATCTTCATTTCCGTAAACAAACTGGTGGGAATGGGTATCGATCCCAAACAACTTGCATCCTTACTGCAATCACAAAACCAGATTATCAATACTGGAGAAATCAGTGCCGGTGAACAGCAACTACGGGTTGTAGCAAACGGAATGTACACCACCGTCGACGATATACGCAATCAGGTGATCACCACTAAAGCCGGACAAGTAAAACTGGGTGATATTGCCGTCATCGAAAGTGGATATATGGATCCGGCCTCTACCATTATGCGCGTCAATGGAAAACGCGCTATCGGTATCGGTGTATCTACCGACCCGCAGCGTGATGTGGTACAAACAGGCGAAATGGTAGATGCCAAGCTTGCCGAACTCCTGCCACTCATACCTGTAGGAATGCAACTGGAGCCACTCTATCTGGAAAATGTGATCGCCAAAGAGGCCAACAACGGATTTATTATCAACCTGGTAGAATCTATCCTTATCGTTATCATCATCATCATGCTGGTAATGGGGCTTCGTGCCGGACTACTTATCGGTTCATCACTGATCTTTTCTATCGGCGGTACAATGCTTATCATGTCTTTCCTGGGAGTAGGACTAAACCGTACCTCATTAGCAGGATTTATCATAGCCATGGGTATGCTGGTAGACAATGCCATTGTAGTAACTGACAATGCCCAGATAGCTATTGCACGAGGTATGGACCGGCGCAAAGCACTGATTAACGGGGCTACCGGACCACAATGGGGGCTATTAGGCGCTACGTTCATCGCCGTCTGTTCTTTCTTACCTTTGTATCTGGCACCTTCCGCCGTTGCAGAAATCGTGAAACCGTTGTTTGTGGTTCTTGCCATATCACTCGGACTCAGTTGGGTATTGGCACTGACACAAACCACTACATTCGGTAATTTCATTTTGAAAGCAAAGCCTGCCAACGGAGCAAAAGATCCGTACGATAAGCCGTTCTATCACAAATTTGCTTCTATCCTGCATGTGCTGATACGAAAAAAAGCATTGACACTAAGTGCAGTAATTGCTCTTTTCGTAATCTCCTTAGTGATAATGGGAATGATGCCTCAAAACTTCTTCCCATCTCTTGATAAACCTTATTACCGGGCAGACGTCTTCTACCCCGATGGTTACAGTATCAATGAAGTAGCCCAAGAGATGAAAACGGTTGAAGCACACCTGTTGGCACAACCAGAAGTAGACAAAGTATCCATCACCTTCGGTAGTACCCCGCTGCGTTACTACCTGGCATCTACTTCTGTAGGACCCAAACCTAACTTCTGTAATATACTGGTAGAACTTAAAGACAGCAAATACACCAAAGAGCAGGAAGAGAATTTCGATGCATACATGAAGGCAAACTATCCGAATGCCATCACCCGCACCAGCCTCTTCAAACTATCACCGCCTGTGGATGCCGCCATTGAAATTGGTTTTATCGGCAACAATGTCGATACGTTGGTAATGCTCACCAATAAAGCGCTGGAAATAATGCACCGTAACCCCGATCTGATCAATATACGTAACTCCTGGGGGAATAAGATTCCGGTATGGAAACCGATATATAGCCAGGAACGTGCCCAACCACTCGGTGTATCCCGCCAGGGAATGGCACAAAGTATCCAGATCGGGACGAACGGCATGCCCTTAGGCGAATACCGCAAAGGTGATCAGGTACTCCCTATTTTACTAAAAGGAAATACCGTGGATTCATTCAAAATCAATGATCTCCGCACGTTACCCGTATTCGGTACAGGCACAGAAACCACCAGTCTCGAACAGGTAGTATCGGAGTTTGATTTCCAATATCGCTTCTCGAATGTAAAAGACTACAATCGCCAGATGGTGATGATGGCACAGTGTGATCCACGTCGCGGAGTGAATGCCATTACTGCCTTCAACCAGGTATGGTCTCAAGTGCAAAAGGAAATACAAGTACCGGAAGGATATACCATGAAGTATTTTGGTGAACAAGAGAGTCAGGTAGAATCCAACGAAGCACTGGCAGCAAACATGCCGTTGACATTTTTCTTAATGTTTACCGTATTACTGCTGCTGTTTAAAACCTATCGCAAACCGATTGTTATTCTGCTGATGTTGCCGCTCATCTTTATCGGCATTGTATTGGGTTTACTCGTATTGGGCAAATCGTTCGACTTCTTTGCCGTTCTTGGTCTGTTAGGGTTGATTGGTATGAATATCAAAAATGCAATTGTACTGGTAGATCAGATAGACATTGAAACCCGTTCGGGTAAAACCCCACTTGATGCTGTAGTTAGTGCAACTGTTAGCCGTATTGTTCCGGTAGCAATGGCCTCGGGAACCACTATTCTGGGTATGCTCCCACTATTGTTTGACGCTATGTTTGGCGGTATGGCAGCAACCATTATGGGTGGCTTACTGGTAGCATCGGCACTGACATTGTTTGTACTTCCGGTAGCTTATTGTACGATACTAAAAATTAAAGGATAAGATTGGTGAAATAGGATTAACTTTGTACTCGCAAAGTTGCCGGACGCACATAGTGCATCATCATCATCATTAAAACGATTAAAATAATGACAATGAAAACTCAGATAATACTATTCGCATGGTTGTGCTCCGGATTGAACCTCCTGGCACAACCGGCACAACTCACCCGCGAAGCCTATCGTAACCGGGTAGAGAACTACAGTCAGGTGTTAAAACAACAGAAACTGAAAAGTATGGCAAGTACCGAAGGACGCAAAATTGCCTTCACCGGATTCCTACCGCAGATAGATATTACTGGAGAAGGTACATTGAATCTCAAAGAAATGGATGCCTGGGATGGTCCTGCCGGACAATATCGTAATTATACCTATCAGGGGGCGTTTGTTGTTGCTCAGCCTCTCTATGCCGGTGGTTCCCTGCAAGCCCAAAACAAGGTGGCCCAGGCAGACGAGAAACTGGACCGACTCAGTACGGAACTCACCCTCGATCAGATCCATTATCAAAGTGATGCAGTATACTGGAATGCTTCTGCCGCCCATGCCATGCTCCTGTCCGCCAAACAATATGAGGACATTGTGCAGCAACAATTCAATATTATTCAAGACCGTTTTGACGACGGAATGATAAGCCGTACAGATCTGCTGATGATTTCTACCCGCAAAAAAGAAGCGGAACTGCAATACATCAAAGCACGCCAGAACTATACGTTGGCTTTACAAAAACTGAATATACTGATGGGAGAAAGTCCCAATACTCCCGTAGACAGTCTGTATGAAATTGGGATACCGTGCGAAGCGGTTACACTCCTTAGCCTGGACGATGTACTGCAACGCCGTGCCGACTATGCCAGTACGGAAATCAACATAGAAAAAAGCGAAGCACAACGAAAGGCTGCCCTTAGTCAGTACAACCCGCAAGTAAACCTATTTCTATCCGGAGGATGGGCTACTGCATCTCCCAACATGGGCTATGATGTTGCTTTCACTCCGATCTTGGGATTAAACGTAAACATTCCTATTTTCCGTTGGGGGGCACGCTTCAAAACGAACCGTCAGCAGAAAGCCTATATTGGTATCCAGAAGTTACAGCAAAGTTATGTGACAGATAATATCAGCGAAGAACTCTCAGCCGCTCTTACCAAACTAACGGAAACGGAACATCAAGTGACTACTGCACAAGAAACAATGGATTTGGCAGAAGAAAATCTCAGTCTGGCCACCTTCTCTTATAATGAAGGGAAAGCGAGTATGGTAGATGTACTTTCGGCCCAGCTTTCATGGACGCAGGCACACTCAAATCTTATTAATGCACACCTTGCCGCTAAAATGGCAGTAGCCGAATACCAGAAGGTGACAAGCTATTAAAATGCTTCCTGCACGGTGAGTACGCCGGGTGATGGCTAATTGTAACGCAGATAAAAAATTCTGTGCAAGTTCGATTCATTTCTGTATGGTTTTGAATGTATTTCACCACAGAGTAACACGGAGTTCCACAGAGTTTAAATCTTTATTGAAACGCGGATTAACGCAGATTTTCGCAAAGGGAAACAAATATAAGATAAAGAAATACAGTCTTTTAATCTGTGTTTATATGTGTTAATCCGCGTTTCAATAAAGATTTAAACTCTGTGGAACTCTGTGTTACTCTGTGGTGGGTTTTACTCATTTCCGATCTATTTTGAACTTAATGGTGTTTGTCATTGTCATCAGTCTCTTTCTCCGGTATTGACAAAGCCCCCTCTCGTAGAGTAACGTATAAAGCCTCGGTGCAGGGCCGACGCATTAAAATGCGCTGTCCTGTAAAAGTGTTGACAGGTATTTTTCATCCCATCCTGCTTTCAGCCTTT
>NZ_CATJGZ010000040.1:0-68030 GCF_949740115.1 Bacteroides sp. 41_26 | reverse complement strand
ATAAAAGTTAAACAGGCTGCTACACTAGATAGCAACCCATTTAACTTATTTAACTGTTTTTTCTTGCACAAATATTTGTGCAGGTCTTAGAATTCTGCGATCATCCGCGTTTCATCAGAGAAAATAATATCTCTGTGCTCTCCGTGTCCTCCGTGGTGAACTGCTTCATTTCCATACGATGTAGGATAAATCTCTTACGCCTAATCTTCAATAACAACTCCTAACATGGGAAGCAAATCCATCGCTTGCAATGAATTAACGATAACACCTCGCAGATCGCTGATGTTTAGTACGATTCCACTGATGCGTGAAGTACGAAGATCGATACTTCGTAACGAAGTGTGAGAGAAATCTGCCTCCACCAAATCGCAATTATCAAAAGCTACAGATGATAACCGGCAATCGTTGAGACTACCGTTTCTAAAATGACAACCGGAAAAGCGAACTTGGTTCATTTTGCTCATGGCAACATTAATATAAGCTGCGTTACATTCGCGGAATGAGACATGATTGAGGGTGGTTTCAGAGAGATTAGTCCCTACCAGTTTACAAGAAATAAATTCTACCCGGTAAAGAGAACTTTCGGCAAAAGAGATATTGGATAAGTCGCAATTCTCAAAACGTACATCGGTGAGTTGGGCTGATTTTAGTTGACAATCTCTGAAAGTGAGACCACTGAATGTGCACTCTTTAATAGTCCGATAAGGAGTATGAATGAATTCTTCGTTATTTTTATTAAACGAGAGGCTGGATACCGTCTCCTCTTGCTCTAATAAGTCTTTTAAAGTTTTCAAGCTCTCTTCCTGCTCTTCGATCATGGGAGCAGCGATACGAACTATTTGAGGTTTATTATTCCGGGGTTGTTTCATTATATATTACGGTATTTGTAGTGGCTTTAGTTATAATGTGTTTTTGTTGATTTTATCCCAGTAGCTTTCCTGCTGCTCCTCCGGCCATTACCGCTACTAATCCCAATCCAATACTCAATAAGGCATAAAGCAGAAATGTGCTGTAAAACTCTCCTCTCAGCAGACTTAATCCGTCGTTGGAAAAGGTGGAAAAAGTGGTAAATCCTCCGCACAGTCCTGTGGTGAGAAATAATCTCATTTCCATAGACAGATTCCAGCGCTCGGATACTGAGTAGAATAAACCGATCAGAAAACTACCGGCAATATTTACGATAAAAGTTCCCCACGAGAAAGGAAAACCTATACCGGACATCCGTTCGTTAATGCTGATTTGTGCCAGATAGCGAAGCACACTTCCTACGCCACCTCCGATAAATATATAAACGATCTCTTTCATTCTTTTTGTGCTAATCGGGGCAAAAATAGTATTAATCAGAAGCAGAAACAAATTTATTTGTGTAATGTTGAGGTACAGCTTGTTTTAGAGAAGTGAAGGTGGTAGATTTTAGTGGATTTTATGTACTTTTGAACACTAAAGTAAAAATGTCGGATAATGAAAAGATTTTTTTTAGTAATGATATCGTTCTTCTGTTGTGCCCTTGTAGCATTGGCTGGCAAAGGAGTGGATTCCGTTCTTGTCCGCTTGGATAAGATAATGGGGCAACAGGAAATATATATGAAACAGAAAGAAGAACGTATAGATAGTTTGAAGCGACTTTTACATTATCCTTCTCTTACGTTGCGGCAACAGTTTATCCTCAATAAGGAACTGGGAACTGAATATGAACTCTTTGTTTCAGACTCTGCCATGAAATATTTTGATAATAGCTTGTTGATAGCCGATTCTTTACGCAGTATCGCGTTGGCTGATGACGTTCGTCTTTGTCAGACATCTGTATTGTCTATTTCCGGGATGTACAAGGAAGCATGGGAAACGCTGTATGGTATCAATCGTGCTACGTTGCCGGATAGTTTACTTCCTGCTTTTTATAATTGTGGGCGTCAGCTATATTCTTTTCTTGTTAATTACTCTCATAACAGCCCCTATGCAACGGACTATATCAGGCGACAAAATGTATACCGGGATTCCTTACTCGCCGTACTTTCACCGGCTTTACCGGAATATCGTCTTTACGAAGCCGAACGTTTTATAGCTAATCAACAGTTTAGTCATGCCAAAAAAGTGCTGTTGGGATTACTGCATGATCAACCCGAAACTTCTAATATCTATGCCCGTGCTGCTTTTTCACTGGCTCATTTGTATAAAGATGAAAAACATACAGATGCATATGAGAGATATCTGGCGTTATCTGCTATTTCGGATATAAAAGCATCAGTCAAAGAGAATGCTGCTTTGTCCAATCTGGCTTTTGTTCTTTATGAACGGGGAGATGTATCCCGCGCATATCGTTATATAAAGCGTTCGCTTGAGGATGCTATTTTCTGTAATGCCCGTTTGCGTACCATTGAGATATCAGGTGTTCTTCCTGTGATTGAGGGGGCTTATAAGCAACAGATAGAACGGCAGCGCCATCAATTGATCTTTTTTCTGATTGTAGTCAGTATACTTTCTGCCTTTCTGATTGTTTCTGTAATCTTAATATATAAACAAATGAAAAAATTGTCCGTTACTCAACGAAACCTGAAACAGGCAAATCACATCAAAGAGGAATATATCGGCCATTTTCTTAATCTTTGCTCTATTTATATCGAAAAGCTGGATCGTTTTCGGAGTACTGTGAACAGGAAGATCACAGCAGGACAATCAGAGGAATTATTAAAGCTAACCAAGTCTTCACAGTTTGCAGGAGTAGAGCAGAAAGAGTTTTATGCTAATTTTGACAATGCTTTTCTGCATCTGTATCCCAACTTTGTGGCAGAGTTCAATGAACTGTTACAGCCCGAAGAACGTTTCGTCCTTAAAACCGGCGAATTGCTGAATACCGAGTTACGCATTTTTGCCATTATTCGTTTGGGGATTGATGACAGTTCCAAGATTGCTAATTTTCTGCACTATTCAATCAATACCATCTATACCTATCGGAACAAAGTCAAGAATAAAGCCATTAACCGGGACAAATTTGAAGAAGAAATCCTCAAAATAGGAGCGGTAGAGTGAATACCCATTTATATTTTCTGTTTTTAATCTTCTGATTATCTCATTAATAATAAGAAACTTATGCAAACGTTTTCAGATATTTCTTTTATATTCCATTTATATGGGGAGTGTATCTGAATATTTCCTGTTTATCTTTGCCATACGATTTTTATTTATTAATTCATATCATGATTAACATGAAAACACTAACCATCAAGATGGCTTTTTTCTTGCTCGCTTTATTAATAAGCACAGCAGCTATGGCCGAAAGTATTACTTCTCCTAACGGACTTTTGAAACTCAATTTTTCGGTGAACGCACAAGGCGAACCGGTGTATGAACTTTCTTATAAAGATAAGGAAGTAATCAAACCTTCGAAGTTGGGGTTGGAACTTAAAAACGACCCGGGACTAATGAATGGGTTTACATTGACTGATGCCAAGACAAGTACTTTTGACGAAACCTGGGAACCGGTTTGGGGTGAAGTAAAGTCTATTCGCAATCATTACAATGAATTGGCAGTAACACTGGATCAGAAAGCGCAGGATCGTAACATCGTTATCCGTTTTCGCTTGTATGACGATGGTTTGGGCTTTCGCTATGAATTTCCATTGCAAAAGAATCTGAATTACTTTGTTATTAAGGAAGAACATTCACAGTTTGCCATGACTGGTGATCATACTGCTTTCTGGATTCCGGGTGATTATGACACACAGGAATATGATTATACGGAGTCTAAACTTTCTGAAATCCGTGGCTTAATGAATGGAGCTATTACAGACAATGCATCGCAGGCCTCTTTTTCACCAACCGGAGTACAAACTTCTTTGCAGATGAAGACAGCTGACGGACTATACATCAACCTGCATGAAGCTGCTTTGGTGGATTACTCTTGTATGAATCTGAATCTGGATGACAAGAATCTTGTTTTTGAGTCATGGCTTACTCCGGACGCAGTGGGAGATAAGGGATATATGCAAACTCCTTGTAAGTCTCCGTGGCGTACAGTGATAGTAAGTGATGATGCCCGCGATATTCTTGCTTCTAAATTGACGCTTAATCTGAATGATCCTTGTGCTTATGAAGATGTTTCCTGGATTAAACCGGTGAAATATGTAGGTGTGTGGTGGGAAATGATTACCGGAAAGAGTAGCTGGGCTTATACGGATGATGTTTTGTCTGTGAAACTTGGTGAAACCGATTATTCAAAAACGAAGCCAAACGGCAAGCATGGTGCTAACAATGAGAATGTAAAACGTTACATTGATTTTGCTGCCGAACATGGATTTGACCAAGTATTGGTTGAAGGATGGAATGAAGGATGGGAAGACTGGTTCGGTCACTCCAAAGATTATGTATTCGATTTTGTTACTGCATATCCTGACTTTGACGTGAAAATGCTGAATGACTATGCTAAGAGTAAAGGCGTGAAACTGATGATGCATCATGAAACATCTGCTTCTGTACGCAACTACGAACGTCATATGGATAAGGCCTATCAGTTTATGGTTGATAACGGATATAATGCGGTGAAGAGTGGTTATGTAGGTAATATCATTCCTCGGGGCGAACATCATTATGGTCAGTGGATGAATAATCACTATCTCTATGCCGTGAAGAAAGCCGCCGACTATAAGATTTGTGTAAATGCTCACGAAGCTGTTCGTCCTACCGGGCTATGTCGTACTTATCCCAATCTTATCGGAAATGAGTCTGCCCGTGGTACTGAATACGAAGCTTTTGGCGGTAGCAAACCGTTCCACACTACATTGCTTCCTTTTACTCGTCAGATTGGTGGTCCGATGGATTACACACCGGGTATCTTTGATACTCAATTGTCTTTTCTGACAGGAGAACACAGCTTTGTACATACTACTCTGGCAAAACAGTTGGCTCTTTACCTAACGATGTACAGTCCGCTTCAGATGGCAGCTGATCTTCCCGAAAATTATGAGCGCTATATGGATGCTTTCCAATTTATTAAAGATGTGGCTGTAGATTGGGACGACAGCAAATATCTGGAAGCTGAACCGGGAGATTATATTACCGTAGCCCGTAAGGCAAAAGGTACAAATAACTGGTTTGTAGGTGGTATTACTGATGAAAATGCCCGTACCTCTACTTTCACTCTTGATTTTCTGGAACCGGGAAAACAATATGTAGCTACTCTTTATGCAGACGGCAAGGATGCAGATTACGAATCAAATCCGACATCTTATCAGATTAAAAAAGGTTTGGTAACTAACAAAACAAAGATTTCTACCAAATTGGCCCGTAGTGGTGGTTTTGCAATGAGTATCATTGAAGCTGCTCCGGCAGATAAAAAGATGAAGAAGTTTAAATAATTAGCCAATCTGCTAATATGCCAATGTGCCAATTGCCATACGGCGTGTCAGCGTGTCAACGTTGCGCAGCCAATTGGCATATTGGCACATTGTTTAATTGGCACATTATTTCTTTTCCGGTCAGATTCTTTTTTGTACTTTTGCACTGTCTTTTTTTAAACTAACACTAATTAAAAGAATCTTATATGGGAGGTTTTTTCGGAACAGTCTCACGAGTGGGCTGTGTGACCGATTTATTCTACGGCACAGATTATAATTCACATTTGGGGACAAAACGGGGCGGTCTTGCAACCTATAGTGAAGAGCAAGGTTTTATCCGTTCCATTCATAACCTGGAAAGTTCATATTTCCGCACCAAATTTGAATCCGATCTGGATAAATTTAAAGGAAATGCCGGAATAGGCATTATCAGCGACACAGACGCACAACCTATCGTTATTAATTCTCATCTCGGACGCTTCGCCATTGTTACTGTCGCAAAAATCGTAAACCTAAAAGAACTCGAGGAAGAACTACTCTCCCAACACATGCACTTCGCGGAACTTAGTTCCAGCAATACCAATCAAACTGAACTTATCGCACTACTCATCATTCAGGGAAAAACTTTTGTTGAAGGTATCGAGAATGTGTACAAACACATTAAAGGGTCCTGCTCTATGCTTTTATTGACAGAAGATGGTATTATTGCCGCCCGTGACCGATGGGGGCGTACACCGATTGTGATTGGTAAGAAAGAGGGGGCATATGCTGCCACGAGTGAGTCGAGTAGTTTTCCTAATCTTGATTACGAAATAGAAAAATATCTTGGTCCTGGTGAGATTGTACACTTGCGTGCTGATAGCATGACACAGTTGCGCAAACCCGATGAAGGTATGCAGATTTGCTCGTTTCTGTGGGTGTACTATGGTTTCCCTACATCTTGCTATGAAGGGCGTAATGTAGAGGAAGTACGTTTCACCAGTGGGATGAAGATGGGACAGAAGGATACTTCGGAAGTCGATTGTGCGTGTGGTATTCCGGATTCGGGGGTAGGTA
This sequence comes from Bacteroides sp. 41_26, assembly GCF_949740115.1. Lineage (NCBI taxonomy): Bacteria > Pseudomonadati > Bacteroidota > Bacteroidia > Bacteroidales > Bacteroidaceae > Bacteroides > Bacteroides sp. 41_26. The sequence continues at coordinate 61,644 of NZ_CATJGZ010000040.1, read as the reverse complement.
TGGCTTTGGGTTATGCTGAAGGAAAAGGAGTTCCCTATCATCGTGCTATTTCAAAATATACTCCGACATGGCCGCGTAGCTTTACTCCGAGCAACCAGGAGATGCGATCGCTGGTAGCGAAGATGAAATTGATTCCCAACCGTGCTATGCTTGATGGTAAACGTTTGTTATTTTGCGATGATTCTATTGTGCGTGGAACACAGTTGCGTGACAATGTAAAAGTGCTTTATGAATGTGGTGCAAAAGAGGTTCACATGCGTATTGCCTGTCCGCCGCTGATTTATGCTTGTCCGTTTGTGGGTTTCACCGCTTCAAAGAATGCGTTGGAACTGATAACCCGCCGTATTATTAAGGAACTGGAAGGAGACGAAAATAAGAACCTGGAGAAATATGCTACAACGGGTTCGCCGGAATACGAAAAGATGGTAGATATTATAGCTAAGCGCTTCGGCCTTTCTTCGTTGAAGTTTAATACGTTGGAAACTTTAATAGAAGCTATTGGGCTACCAAAATGTCAGGTATGTACCCATTGTTTTGATGGTAGTAGCCATTTTTAAATAACTATTAGTAACTGATAATAAGTATATTCAAAAAAAAGAGCTGTGATTTGCTTGGCAATTCACGGCTCTTTTTTTACCTTTACGGCAAATGTATTATCAATCGTAAATAGTAAATCATAAAATAGTAAATATCATGACTTTAGTAGAACGTTTTTTGAAGTATGTAAGCTTTGATACTCAATCAAATGAAGAGACACGGCTTACTCCCAGTACTCCGGGACAGATGGTTTTTGCCAAATATCTGAAATCAGAACTGGAGTCTTTAGGCTTGGAAGAAATTACACTGGATGAATATGGCTATCTTTTCGCCACTCTTCCGGCAAATACGGAAAAGGAAGTACCCACTATTGGGTTTATAGCCCATATGGATACAAGTCCCGATATGAGTGGAAAGGATGTAACACCTCGTATTGTAGAAAATTATAACGGCTCAGATATTGTACTCAATGCAGAAGACAGAGTAATACTTAGTCCGGCACAATTTCCGGAGTTGCTTGCTCATAAAGGAGAAGACTTAATTGTAACCAATGGAAAAACCTTGTTGGGAGCTGATGATAAAGCAGGTATTGCCGAGATTATTTCTGCAGTGGCTTATCTTAAAGAACATCCCGAAATTAAACATGGAAAAATCCGTATTGGTTTTAATCCCGATGAAGAGATAGGTGAAGGTGCACACAAGTTTGATGTAGAGAAATTCGGCTGTGAGTGGGCTTACACGATGGATGGTGGTGAAGTAGGAGAGTTGGAATATGAGAATTTCAATGCTGCCGCCGCCAAGATTGTGTTTAAAGGACGTAATGTACATCCTGGCTATGCTAAACATAAAATGATCAACTCGATTCGTATTGCCAATCAGTTTATCAGTATGTTACCACGTCATGAAACACCGGAACATACAGAAGGATATGAAGGTTTTTATCATCTTATCGGTATTCAGGGAGATGTGGAGCAGACTACGCTTTCTTACATTATCCGTGACCACGACCGTTCAAGGTTTGAAAGTCGTAAACGTGAAATGGCTCATCTGGTGAGAAAAATAAATGCTGAATTCGGTGAAGATACTGCTGTACTTGAACTCCGCGATCAGTATTATAACATGCGCGAAAAGATAGAACCTGTGATGCATATTATTGATACTGCTTTTGCGGCTATGGAAGCTGTGGGTGTGAAACCGAATGTGAAGCCGATTCGTGGAGGTACGGATGGTGCACAACTCTCGTTCAAAGGATTGCCTTGCCCTAATATCTTTGCAGGTGGACTGAATTTCCACGGACGTTTTGAGTTTGTGCCTATCCAGAATATGGAAAAGGCCATGAAGGTTATTGTAAAGATCGCAGAACTTGTAGCCAAAGAAGCCTGATCTTGTCAGGAAGTAAACCGCATAAATCATAATTCATAAATCGTAAATAATGAAAACCACTCCATTTACCGACAAGCATATTGCGCTGGGTGCTAAGATGCATGAGTTTGCCGGATATAATATGCCTATTGAATATACAGGTATCATCGACGAGCATCTTACGGTGTGCAATGCTGTTGGTGTGTTTGATGTGTCTCATATGGGTGAATTCTGGGTGAAAGGTCCTAATGCATTGGCTTTTCTTCAGAAAGTGACCTCTAATAATGTAGCTGCACTTGCTCCCGGTAAAGTGCAATATACTTGCTTTCCTAATGAAAAAGGGGGTATCGTAGACGATTTGTTGGTGTATCAATATGATCCCCAGAAGTATCTCTTGGTAGTCAATGCCTCTAATATTGAGAAAGACTGGAACTGGTGTGTGTTGCATAATACCGAAGGGGCGGAACTTGAAAATTCTTCCGACCGTACAGCGCAGCTTGCCATACAAGGGCCGAAGGCCATTCTTGCTTTGCAGAAACTGACGGATATTAATCTTTCTGAGATACCTTATTACACATTTAAGGAAGGAGAATTTGCAGGTGAAAAGAATGTGATAATTTCCAATACCGGATATACCGGTGCAGGAGGTTTTGAACTTTACTTTTATCCGGATGCTGCCGACAGGATATGGAATGCTGTTTTCGAAGCCGGAGCCGAATTTGGTATCAAACCAATTGGGTTGGGAGCACGTGATACGCTTCGTCTTGAAATGGGTTTTTGTCTTTATGGTAATGATCTGGATGATACCACTTCACCCATTGAGGCAGGATTAGGTTGGATTACTAAGTTTATAGACGGGAAGGATTTTATCAATCGTTTCATGCTTGAAAAACAGAAAGCAGAAGGTACAATACGTAAACTGGTAGGATTCGAGATGATAGATCGTGGCATTCCCCGTCATGGCTATGAGTTAGTGAATGCGGAAGGTGAAAAGATAGGAGTGGTTACTTCGGGGACGATGTCGCCTGTTCGTAAAATAGGAATTGGTATGGGATATGTTAAACCGGAATATAGTAAATTGGGAACAGAAATTTACATTGATATGCGTGGACGTAAATTGAAAGCCTCGGTTGTAAGACCACCGTTCCGGAAATAAATAAGAGCTTTTCTTTCTGATTTATGCCTTAACTTAATAAATTTTAGGTTAAGGCATAATTTTTTTTTGTCTTAGGCGGAATTTGAGTTTGATTTTCCTTTACTTTTGTATGCAATAAAAGTAAATGAAGTAAACGAAAATGTCAAACTTACCCACATTAATAGCCGACCTGGCACTGATACTGCTTTCTGCAGGTATTATGACCCTGTTGTTTAAAAAACTAAAACAGCCATTGGTGTTGGGGTATGTTGTCGCCGGTTTTCTTGCCAGTCCTCACATGCCTTATACTCCTTCGGTGATGGATACTGCTAATATTAAGACATGGGCCGATATCGGTGTAATATTTCTTCTGTTCGCATTGGGACTCGAATTCAGTTTTAAGAAGATAGTGAAAGTAGGAGGGACTGCCGTTATTGCGGCTTGTACCATTATATTTTGTATGATTTTGCTGGGAGCCGGTGTCGGGATGAGCTTTGGGTGGCAACGGATGGATTGTATCTTTTTGGGAGGTATGATTGCAATGTCTTCAACGACTATTATCTATAAGGCGTTTGATGATCTTGGGTTACGCAAGAAGCAATTCACCGGATTAGTACTGAGTATTCTGATATTGGAAGATATTCTTGCTATTGTTCTTATGGTGATGCTTTCTACAATGGCCGTGAGCAATAACTTTGAGGGTACCGAAATGCTTGAAAGTATCGGTAAGCTTCTTTTCTTCCTGATTCTTTGGTTCGTAGTCGGTATTTACCTTATTCCTGAGTTTCTAAAGCGTTGCCGTAAGCTGATGAGTGAAGAGACTTTGCTGATTGTTTCTTTGGCTCTTTGTTTTGGTATGGTGGTAATTGCTGCTAATACCGGATTCTCTGCTGCTTTTGGTGCTTTTATTATGGGCTCTATTCTTGCCGAAACAATAGAAGCAGAGTCCATAGATCGGTTAGTGAAACCCGTTAAAGACCTTTTTGGTGCAATCTTTTTTGTTTCTGTCGGTATGATGGTAGATCCTGCAATGATTGGGGAATATGCGTTGCCTATCCTGGTGATAACTCTTGCTGTCATAGTAGGACAAGCACTCTTTGGCACATTTGGAGTTGTTTTGGCAGGTCAGCCTTTGAAGACGGCCATGCAATGTGGGTTCAGTCTGACACAGATTGGAGAGTTTGCCTTTATTATTGCCTCATTAGGGGTGGCACTCCATGTGACGAGTGATTTTCTTTATCCGATTGTGGTTGCAGTTTCGGTGATTACTACTTTTCTTACTCCTTATATGATTCGTTTGGCAGAGCCGGCATCCAGTTTTGTTGATAGGCATTTGCCCGAATCCTGGAGAAATTTCCTGACTCGTTATTCCTCTGGTTCACAAACGTTGAATCATGAAAACCTATGGCGTAAACTTCTTTTTGCGATGGCTCGAATCGTAGTGGTATATTCCATTGTCAGTATTTCTGTGATAGCTCTGTCGTTTCGTTTTGTTGTTCCGTTCTTCCGTGAAAACCTGCCTGGATTTTGGGGCTCATTACTGGGAGCTGCTTTTACTATTTTATGTATATCACCTTTCCTGCGTGCTATAATGGTGAAGAAGAATCATTCGACTGAGTTTACTACTCTTTGGGAGGCTCATCGTGCCAATCGTGCTCCGTTGGTTTCAACGATTGTATTACGTATGGTGATTGCGGTATTATTCGTTATGTTTATCATTGCCCAGCTCTTTAAATCGTCAATAGGGCTGATAATTGGTGTAGCTATATTGCTTGTTGTATTGATGGTGCTCTCACGCCAACTAAAGAAAAGGTCTATATTGATTGAGCGGAAGTTTTTTCAAAATCTTCGTTCCCGGGATGTACGGGCCGAATATATGGGAGAGAAAAAACCTGAGTATGCAGGACGATTACTTTCCCGTGATTTGCATCTGGCCGATTTTGAAATTCCGGGCGAATCTCTTTGGTCGGGAAAAACATTGCTTGAACTAAATTTGGGGAAGAAATACGGAGTTCATGTTGTTTCAATTCTTCGTGGGAAACGGCGTATTAATATTCCGGGAGGAAGTGTACGGTTGTTTCCGATGGATAAGATTCAGGTGATTGGTACGGATGAACAATTGAATGTATTTGGAGAAGATATGTCGCGCGGTTCTTATGTAGACAGTGATGTCTTTGAAAAGAGTGAGATGACTTTAAAGCAGTTTATGATTGATTCTGATTGTGCTTTTCTAGGCAAGACTTTGCGTGAATCGGGTATTCGTGATAAGTATCATTGTCTGATAGCTGGAGTGGAACGTGGCGAAGAAATGCTGATGACTCCGGACGTTAATGCTCCGTTTGAGGAAGGGGATGTGTTGTGGGTAGTTGGCGAAAAAGAGGATGTTTACCAATTAGTCGGGCAAAAGAATTAAAAAATCGACATTAGATAAACATCATATGTTTATCTTTGCCAAAAAGCGAAGATAAGCTGCATCTCGGCATAAAAAACGAACAAGCTCATTTTATTCTGAGCTCGGTTTGCATTATCTTTGCTTTCGTATAAATTTAAAACAGAATTTTATATCATGAAAAGCGATCCTAAAGAATGTCTGTACTGTCAGAACAATGAAACGCTGCACAATCTGATGATTGAGATTGCACAGCTAAGTGTATCACGCGTGTTTCTTTTTAAAGAGCAAACCTATCGTGGACGTTGCCTTGTGGCATACAAAGATCATGTGAATGATTTGAATGAATTGAGTGATGAAGACCGCAATGCATTTATGGCAGATGTGGTTCGTGTGACCCGTGCGATGGATAAAGCTTTCCATCCGGAAAAAATAAATTATGGTGCTTATTCTGATAAACTCTCTCATCTGCATTTTCATTTAGCCCCTAAATATGTAGACGGACCGGATTATGGTGCTACATTTCAGATGAATCCGGGGAAAGTCTATCTGACAGATGCCGAATATCAGGAACTGATAGATGCGGTGAAAGAAAACTTGTAATAGTGGCGAGTGAGTAGTGATAAGTGATTAGTTACTGCGCCATATTCCGCATGGTACTAATCACTTATCACTATTCCACTTATCACTCAACTCCCTCTTCTTCGAAATCGAAATCAAAGTCAAAATCGTCCATAAATTCCGGAGTAGTAAATTCTTCTATACTTCTGCGGTCTTTTTTCGTAGGACGACCTGTGCCGCGGGCACGATCTATGAATCCACTGATTTTGCTCATTTCTAATAATTCATATTGGTCGGGCGTTGTTACATTTTCCATCACTTCGGGAACCAATTTGGCACCAATACGTTTTTCGATGGCTTGCAGTACCTTGAATGAATATGTGATAGGAGGTTTCTTCACCTGAATAACATCTCCAGGCTTAATCATTCGGGCTGCTTTTACAAATGAACCATTCATACTGATTCGTCCCTTTTTACAGGCTTCTGCGGCAATCGTACGTGTCTTGAAAATACGTACAGCCCACATCCATTTATCTATTCTTGCTTCAGGCATAGAGATATTTACAATTTTACGATTTACAATTTACAATTTTTAGATTTGTCATTTTACCATACTACAAATTTGTACATTGTACATGGTAAATTATACTTGTTCTTATTTTTTATTGAACTGATTCATTGTTATATTGATTCCTGCTAAACAAAAGCTTTTAATAATCTCTCCGGCGGTTTCCAAACGCTCATCCATTGTCTTCCAATCTTCATTTGTGAAATGTCCGAGTACAAAATCAACTTGCCCCCCACGTGGGAATTCGTTTCCTATTCCAAAGCGTAGACGTGCATAGTCTTGTGTTCCCAGTGTGGCCGCGATATGTTTCAGGCCATTGTGGCCGGCGTCACTTCCCTTTCCTTTTAGGCGAAGGGTACCGAAGGGCAATGCCAGGTCATCTACCACGATCAGTACATTTTCCAGTGGAATTTTCTCTTCCTGCATCCAGTAACGAACAGCTAATCCACTTAAATTCATAAATGTAGAAGGTTTAAGCAACAGTAATTGTTGTCCTTTTATCGAAAAAGAAGCAGTAGAACCATAACGTCCACTGACGAATGGAGTATTATTTAATTTTGCCAGAGCATCTACTACCATAAAACCTATATTATGGCGTGTTTCATGATATTCGGGGCCAATATTACCCAATCCTACAATGAGGTATTTCATAAATAAAGATGTATTGAAATGAAAAAGAAACGCAGACTAACACAGACCAAAATCTGTGATAATCTGCGTTCCGAAATATTCTGATAGAAGTATTTCTGTGATTATTTTCCTGCAGTAGCAGCTGCACCTCTTGCTGCACGAGTCAGTTTAACTGCGCATACAACAGCTTCTTTGGCATTTAATAATTCAAGACCTTCATAGCTCAGTTCACCCACTTTAACAGTCTTACCAAGACCTAAGTGAGAAACATTTACTGTCAATTTTTCCGGGATGATGTTATAAAGAGCTTTTACTCTCAGCTTACGCATCTGCAAAACCAGCTTACCACCGGCCTTAACACCTTCTGCAAGACCTTCCAACTGTACCGGAACTTCCATTACAATAGGTTTAGCCTCATCAATCTGATAGAAGTCAACATGCAGAATGTTGTCTTTTACTGGGTGAAACTGAATATCTTTCAGGATAGCATTTACTTTTTTGCCATCAATAATCAGGTCTACTACATGAATGTGCGGAGTATAAACCAAATTACGCAGACCTTCTACAGGTACAGTAAAGTGGATATTTTCACCACCTCCGTAAAGTACACAAGGTACACCGTTGTCTTTACGAATAGCTTTCAATGCTCTGGCTTGATCAGAAGAGCGTTCTGCAATAGTTCTTGCAGTTCCTTTTACTTCAATTGATTTCATTTTTTAATTTTTTTGTGTTACTCTAAATTAAGTGATTTGAGTGCTTAATTCACCATCACACGGTGTGATACCCACACAATGTTGCAAAAAAGCGGTGCAAAAGTACGCTTTCTTTTTGAAATATCAAAGAAATTGTTATTCAAAATCAATATCTATTTTTATTTCATCAGTTGGCTGTACATCTTCTATAAGCTCTTCCTCTTTCACAGTGTGTCCCTGCTGGTCGTTGATGTACTCTATAGCTTGAGTCAGTCCGGTCATGAACTTATCGAAATCTTCTTTGTATAAGAAAATCTTATGTTTCTCAAAACTTACCTGCGAGTCATCACCTTCGCCCATAATCACTTTCTTACTCTCAGTGATGGCAAGGAACATTTCGTCTTTACGGTTTTTCTTTACGTCAAGATAATAAATACGCTTACCAGCCTTAATGGACTTTGAGAATACAATCTCTTTATCATTCATATCTATACTCATTTTCTTTTTTAAATCTTCCATATCATTAGGTCTGTTTATAATCGGCTTCAAAATTGGAACTTTTTTTTCAACTGTCAAAAGAAAAAGGGCAGAGAATGAAATACAACATTAAAAAATGTGATTTATTTGTGGAAACTCATTAAAAATATCTACTTTTGCAATTCGTTAATAACAGTATTATTAAAGATTATGATTAACAGAGTTCTTATTCGTCTAAAAATCATACAGATAGTGTATGCTTACTATCAGAACGGCAGCAAAAATTTAGACTCAGCGGAGAAAGAGTTGTTTTTTAGCCTCTCGAAGGCTTATGACCTCTACAACTATTTGTTGATGCTTATGATTGCATTGACGGACTACGCACAAAAACGTATTGACACAGCAAAAGCCAAACTGAAACCTACCAAAGAAGAGTTGTATCCTAACATGAAATTTGTTGAAAACAAATTCGTAGCGCAACTTGAAGTAAATAAACAATTGACAGAGTTTATAGCCAATCAAAAAAGAACATGGGCTAACGATCAGGATTTTATCAAAGAACTTTATGATAAAATAGTGGAGTCAGATATATATAAAGAATATATGGCTTCTGCTGATAGTTCTTATGAAGTCGACCGTGAACTATGGAGAAAGCTCTACAAAGCATTTGTTTTTAATAACGACTCTTTGGATCAGGTGTTAGAAGACCAGAGTTTGTATTGGAATGATGACAAAGAGATTGTAGATACATTTGTTTTGAAAACCATTAAACGTTTTGAAGAAAAGAACGGTGCAAATCAGACTTTACTTCCGGAATTTAAAGATGATGAAGATCAGGAATTCGCACGTCGTCTTTTCCGCCGTACTATTCTGAATGCAGATTACTACCGCCATCTCATTAGCGAAAATACCAAGAACTGGGATTTGGATCGTGTTGCATTTATGGATGTAATTATTATGCAGACTGCTTTGGCAGAAATTCTGAGTTTTCCGAACATTCCGGTCAGTGTTTCGTTAAATGAGTATGTAGAGATTGCCAAGCTTTATAGCACTGCTAAGAGTGGTAGCTTTATCAATGGAACTTTGGATGGAATTGTTAATCAATTAAAAAAAGAAGGTAAGTTGGCGAAAAACTGATACCTTTGCTATTATAGATTAAAAAACTAAAACAGATTATTTATGAATTTATTGACTGTATTACTGCAAGCTCCTGCTGCTGGTCCCGACGGAAGTCTGATGTGGATTATGCTGATAGCAATGTTTGTTATCATGTATTTCTTTATGATTCGCCCTCAGAACAAAAAACAAAAAGAGATTGCTAATTTCCGTAAATCTCTTCAGGTGAATCAAAAGGTTATCACTGCCGGAGGTATACATGGCATTATTAAAGAGATTAATGATGACCACATTGTACTTGAAATTGCAACTAATGTAAAAATTAAGATAGATAAGAATTCTATTTTTGCTGATGCTTCTGCTGCTAGTCAGCAGCCAGCTAAATAAGCTATAAACATAAATAAAGCCTATGTTTGAACGTAGGGATATAAAGTATATTTATTTGAGATTTTCTAAAAAGATTAGGAACTTTTTACTCAGTGAAAAGAGTAGGGAATTCCTGATCTTTTTATTTTTTTTCCTTATAGCCAGTGGTTTCTGGCTTCTTCAAACTTTAAACAATGATTATGAAGCGGAATTTTCTATTCCTGTCCGTTTGAAAGAAGTTCCCAATGATGTAGTAATTACCTCGGAGCCTCCTTCTGAACTGCGTATTAAGGTAAAAGACAGGGGAACCGTTTTGTTAAACTATATGTTAGGGAAAAGCTTTTTTCCGGTGAATCTCAATTTCAATGACTATAGTGCCCGAAATAATCATGTGCGGATTTATTCGTCAGAGTTTGAGAAAAAAATTATGAGTCAACTGAATGTATCTACCCGGTTGGTTTCTGTAAAGCCCGATACACTGGAATACATATACTCTACCGGTAGATCAAAACGTGTTCCGGTGAAAATGCAGGGTAAAGTGACTGCCGCCCGGCAATACTATCTATCCGATACGATCTATTCACCGGATTCTGTTTTGGTTTATGCTCCTGTTGCTATTCTGGATACAATAACTACTGCCTATACGCGTAAGGTTGACCTGAGCAATATTGCGGATACATTGACACATCATGTTGCTCTGGCAGAGGTAAAAGGGGCTAAGTTTATTCCCAATGCTGTAGATTTAACTTTTCCGGTAGATATGTATACGGAAAAGACAGTTGAAGTACCTTTGCATGGAGTTAATTTTCCTGCTGATAAGGTTTTGCGTACTTTTCCTTCAAAGGTACAGATAACTTTTCAGGTAGGGTATCACAACTTTTATAAGATTGAAGCAAACTCCTTTATTATAAATATATCTTATGAAGAGCTACTAAAGTTGGGTTCAGATAAGTATACGGTAAAACTCAAATCTATTCCTAATGGGGTGAGTCATATTCGTATAACACCTAAAAAGGTTGATTTTCTTATAGAACAAGTATCTTCTAATGGCGATTAAAGTAGGCATAACCGGTGGTATAGGTAGTGGCAAAAGTGTTGTTTCACGATTGCTGGAAGTGATGGGTATTCCTGTGTACATAGCCGATATTGAATCTAAAAGATTGACAAATACAGATCCCTTCATTCGGAAGGAACTCTGTGCTTTGCTGGGCGACAAAGTTTTTGAAGGCGGTGAACTGAATAAAGCATTTCTGGCTTCTTATCTTTTTGGGCATCCGGATCATACAAGGCGAATCAATGAAATTATTCATCCGCAGGTAAAGGACGATTTTCGTCGCTGGGTAGAGAGGCAATCGCTTTCTCCTATAGTAGGTATGGAATCTGCCATATTAATAGAATCGGGTTTTGCTGCTGAAGTAGATGTGGTGGTGGTGGTGTATGCCCCATTGGAACTACGTGTACGGCGTGCTATCAAACGTGATTGTTCCTCGCGTGAACTTATAATGAAGCGTATACAAAGCCAGATGAGTGATGAAGAAAAGCGTAAACAAGCCGAGTTTGTAATTGTTAATGACGGCGAAGTGCCATTAATTCCACAGGTTCTGGAACTAATTTCTTTGCTATTTGAAAATATTGCTTCTCTTTCGGGAAAATAGGTATTGTCTTAACAATAAAAATAGGCTTGCTTATTTTGTATTGTCTTTGGCTTACACTATCTTTGCCCACCGAAAAAATAACTAATAAATAAAAAGAATATACTATGTTGAAGACTATTTTGTCTATCTCCGGAAAACCGGGATTGTATAAACTTATTTCGCAGGGAAAGAATATGCTGATTGTTGAATCTGTTAGCGCAGAAAAAAAGCGTTTCCCGGCTTACGGAAATGAAAAAATTATTTCTCTGGCAGATATAGCAATGTATACAAATGATGCTGAAGTTCCTTTGCGTGATGTTCTTGAGTCAATCAAGGAAAAAGAAAATGTGGGAACTGCTTCTATTGATCCTAAGAAGGCTACTGTGGAGGAATTGCGAGCTTATCTGGCAGAAGTGTTGCCTGATTTTGATCGTGAGAGGGTATATGTGACCGATATTAAAAAATTAATTTCATGGTATAACATTCTTGTTACAAATGGAATTACTGAGTTTAAAGATGCCACAGAAGAACAAGAGGAGGCTGTAGAAACAGCGGAATAAGATGATCTGATATCTTTTTCAGTTATAAAAGAAGCGTGATAAATATCTTTTGAGGATGTTTATCACGCTTTTTCTTTTTTTATTGGAATGCTTTAAACAAAAAGGAACTCGTTCTGTTCTGCTTATACTATATATTTGCAGGAATATTTTTGAGCTTTCCTTTATAAGATTCAGAGCTTTTTACTTATCTTTGTTGCAATCCACCGATTTCTGAAAAGTCAGGAGGGAGGATTGCTTAGTAATTACTTAGAACAAAGGCGTTTATTATATTATTCTGTACTTGAAATCTGGACAATTTCACTATTCAGGAATAATGGAAACAAGCGCTCATGCTCCGCTGTATATGCAAATATATGGTATTGGGCGTGGGGTGTTGTTGTACATTATTTGAATAGTGGCAGTCCAGAGCCTCAAGTGCGATAATGGCAACAGTTCCCACGCTTTTATATATAAATATCTTCTTGGGGGACTGGAAGATGGATGTAAATGGGGTATGGATAAAAGGTCAAACAAAACATTCGAGTTTCAGTTAGACACAGAAAAGGGAGTATTGTGTCTGAGTGATTTGCTTATAAATACAATGGTTTATTTGTATAATGATAACGGATATTTGCAGGTAAAAGAATTATGTATTTCCTCCTCATTGACATTAGAACTTCCGAAGCGTGGAGCCTACGTACTTGTTATACTGCATCCTGCCAGTGAGGTGGTAGTACGTAGAATTATTTATTAAGTTTTTTGCTATAAAAAATGCCAGTATATTGTGTAACATACTGGCATTGTATATAAGGATCTGTTTTTATTTTAGTTGCGGAATGATAATCCATCCCCCGCAACATCAACGATGATTGCTTTACTGCGATCTACTTCTTGTGCAAGTAACTTTTTCGACAGGTCATTGAGCAAATAACGTTGGATCGCTCTTTTTACAGGTCGTGCACCAAACTCCGGATCATAACCGGCTTGCGCTATAAAGTTTATGGCAGTATCTGTCAGTTTCAGTTCTACACCATTGCCAGCAAGCATCTTTTGAACACCTTTAATCTGTAGCAAAACAATTTCCCTGATCTCTTTCTCCGTTAATGGTAAGAACATGATTGTTTCATCAATACGGTTCAGGAATTCCGGACGAATTGTTTTCTTCAACATGTTCATCACTTCTTTTTTGGTCTCTTCAACTACTTCTTCTTTGTTGGAGCTGTTGAGTTTTTCCATTTGACTCTGTATATAGGAGCTTCCCATGTTTGAAGTCATGATGATGATTGTGTTTTTGAAATTGACCACACGTCCTTTGTTGTCTGTCAATCGTCCGTCATCCAATACCTGCAACAGGATATTGAATACATCCGGATGCGCCTTTTCTATTTCATCAAACAATACTACTGAATATGGTTTACGCCTGATGGCTTCTGTCAATTGTCCGCCTTCATCATATCCTACGTATCCCGGAGGAGCTCCGACCAAGCGGGAAACACTGTGTTTCTCTTGGTATTCACTCATGTCAATACGTGTCATCATTGTTTCGTCATCGAACAGAAATTCAGCAAGTGCTTTAGCCAATTCTGTTTTACCTACACCAGTAGTTCCCAGGAAGATAAATGAGCCAATCGGCCGTTTTGGGTCTTGCAGTCCGGCACGGCTACGGCGTACTGCATCGGCTACGGCAGCAATTGCTTCATCCTGGCCGATAACCCGCTCATGAAGTTCTTCCTCAAGATGGAGCAGTTTGTCTTTCTCACTTTGTAACATTTTGCTGACGGGGATTCCTGTCCAGCGGGATACTACATCAGCAATGTCCTCAGCGTCTACCTCCTCTTTAATCATTGCAGAACCTCCCTGCATTTGTCTCAGTTCTTCTTGTGTATCTTTTATCTCCTGATCTAAAGCCTGTAACTTGCCATAACGTATCTCGGCTACTTTTCCGTAATCACCCTCACGTTCAGCTTTTTCAGCTTCAAACTTCAGATTTTCAATTTCCACTTTGTTTTGCTGAATCTTATCCATCAGTGATTTCTCACTTTGCCATTTCGCTTTGAATGATTTCTCCTGTTCCTTCAATTCGGCTATCTCTTTGCCTATTGTATCCAATTTAGGTTGATCCTTTTCACGCTTGATGGCTTCACGTTCAATCTCCAATTGTTTGATTTTACGTGAAATCTCATCCAGGTCTTCCGGAACAGAGTCTACTTCCATGCGTAGTTTGGCTGCTGCTTCATCCATCAGGTCGATAGCCTTATCCGGTAAAAAACGATCGGTGATATAACGGCTACTCAATTCTACTGCAGCGATGATAGCATCATCTTTAATACGTACGTGATGGTGATTTTCGTAGCGCTCTTTCAATCCACGGAGGATAGAAATAGTACTTAGGGTATCCGGTTCGTCCACTTGTACAATCTGGAAACGACGTTCTAATGCCTTATCCTTTTCAAAATATTTTTGATATTCATCAAGGGTGGTAGCACCGATAGCGCGCAGTTCTCCACGAGCCAATGCCGGTTTTAGAATATTGGCAGCGTCCATGGCACCTTCACCTTTTCCGGCACCCACCAGTGTATGTATTTCGTCAATGAACAGAATAATGTTCCCTTCGGATTTCATTACTTCATTGACCACCGATTTCAATCGTTCTTCAAATTCGCCTTTATATTTGGCGCCTGCTACCAATGCACCCATATCCAGAGAATATACTTGTTTGTCTCTCAGGTTTTCGGGTACGTCACCTCTCAATATACGATGTGCCAAACCTTCTACAATAGCCGTTTTACCGGTACCTGGCTCACCGATCAGGATAGGATTGTTTTTTGTACGGCGACTCAATATCTGTAGTACACGCCGTATCTCTTCATCCCGTCCGATTACCGGATCGAGTTTACCGCTACGTGCTGCTTCGTTTAGGTTGATAGCATATTTTTCGAGTGACTGATAAGTATCTTCGCTTGATTGTGAAGTTACTTTCTCTCCTTTGCGCAGTTCGCTGATAGCGCTGCGTAATTCTTTTTCCGCCATACCTGCATCCTTGAGAATGGTAGAGGCAGTACTTTTTACAGTTAATAAAGCCAATAACAGATGTTCCAGTGAAACAAACTCGTCACCCATTTCTTTGGAATACTGGGTTGCTTTCTGAAGTACTTCATTTGACTCTCTGCTCAGATAGGGTTCTCCACCGGAAACCTTAGGTAATGAGTCAATTTGTTTATCAACAACCAGTGCAATCTGTTGTCCGTTTACTCCTAACTTCTGAAAAATGAAGTTGGTAACGTTCTCGCCTACCTTCATTACTCCCGTTAGTAGATGGACCGGCTCGATGGCCTGTTGCCCTCGGGCTTTGACCAAATTGACGGCCTCCTGCACCGCTTCTTGTGACTTAATGGTAAAGTTGTTAAAGTTCATATCTTATGTCTCCTTTCTTATTTTCACGTTTCTAATAACACTGAAAGGGCGCAAAAGATTTGCCAATGCACATATTATGCCATTTTTTCAGTAATTTTAGATAATAGGTTGACAAAATGTCCTGCTCTTATATTTATGTGCAATGTTGTTTGCGGAGAAGTTCTCAGCCTCTTTAATGTTTCATTTTGTTTCAACGTATTGAGAAAAGTGTTTCAACCTATTGAGAGTCTTTTCTCAATACGTTGAGAGTGTTGTTTCATATGCTTTGAGAATTTTTTCTCAAAGCTTTGAAACAACTTTGAATTTCTACTCTTTCCTTACACCATTCCTGTTTGTACCAAAACTTTTAGAAGATTAATGCTATCTGTATAAAAGCTTTATTGTATCTTTATCCGCAAATAAATAGATAAGAATAAGATTTTTATGGATGAAAAGATAAAACTTCCTGAGATAGTGATACTCGTTGATGCCGCATTTCTGAATTTCATAGTGTCAGATTTGAAGAGATATTTCGAGAATGTGTTAAATCGTCCGCTACAGGAAATTGATTTATCCTTGCTAACTACCTATCTGGCATTGGATGCCGGTATTGAAGAAGGAGATAATAAAGTACAACTGTTATTTGTGTACGATCAGGACTCTTCTAATCTGGCTTTCTGTAATCCGTCAGATTTGAAAAAAGAGCTTGATGGGGTTGCCTTTTCAGATCAGTTTGGAGAGTTTTCTTTCGCAGGAGTACCCTGCGAAGGGATGGTGACTCGTGAAGAGCTGTTTCTTGATTTATTGCAGATAGTCCTTGACTCGGCAGATGTGAAAAAGCTGATTGTGCTTTCTTTCAATGAAGAGTATGGTAATAAAGTGACTGCTGTTTTGAATAAAGTAAAAGAAAAAGAGATTATTCAGTTCCGGGTGAATGAATCGGAAGAGACTATAGAGTATCAGTGGGAGATGCTGGCATACCCATTGATGCAAGCATTGGGAATTAAAGGAGACGAATTATAGGAGTCTTTTTTCACCTGTTACTAATCGTTAATCACTACTTATATGTCCGATTTTCGTTTGAAAGTATTTCAGAGTGTAGCGAAGAATCTCAGTTTTACTAAAGCCTCTCAGGAGCTTTTTGTAAGTCAACCTGCCATAACAAAACATATCCAGGAATTGGAAACCTGTTATCAGGTACGGCTTTTCGATCGGCAAGGGAATAAAATTTCTCTCACAGAAGCTGGGAAATTGCTTCTGGAGCATAGCGAACGCATTCTTGATGCCTATAAGCGGTTGGAATATGAAATGCATCTTCTACATGGTGATTATAGAGGTGAATTAAAACTTGGAGCCAGTACTACCATTGCCCAATATGTACTTCCACCTCTACTTGGAAATTTTATTCGTAAATTTCCACAGGTAAATCTGTCTTTGCTGAATGGGAATTCTCGTGGAATAGAAGCTGCGTTACAAGAACATCGGATTGACTTAGGCTTAGTTGAGGGTATCTTTCGTTTACCAAATCTGAAATATACGACTTTTTTAGATGATGAGCTGGTAGCTGTGGTACATACTCAAAGTAAACTTTCGCTACCGGATGAAATAACTCCCGAAGACTTGCCAGGCATTCCTCTTGTGCTTCGTGAACGCGGTTCTGGTACGCTTGATGTTTTTGAACGTGCTTTGTTACAACATAATATAAAATTGTCTGCACTTAATGTTCTGATGTATCTCGGTAGTACAGAAAGCATCAAGCTCTTTCTCGAGAATACCGATTGCATGGGTATTGTGTCTATTCGTTCTATAACCAAAGAATTAGTTTCTGGTGCTTTCCGGGTAATTGAAATAAAAGGAATGCAGATGTTGAGGGAATTCTGTTTTGTACATCAGCAGGGACAAGAGGGAGGGCTGTCACAGGTGTTTATGCAGTTTGCGATGCATTATGGTAAAAAAATGTGAGTAGAGGATTGGTCGTAATGAGAGTAAATCATCCGAATCATATATTGAATGTTTGTTTTGAATATCCTATCTGAGAAAAGGTTTATTCTGTAAAAACTGGCAATATAACCTAATTTTATTGGCAAGTTTTTATATTTTTGCAATGAGATTATAGCGATAAACTCACTGTCTTATTAAAGAGAGGCGTTATGTCTCATTCCAACAAATGCAGGATATAGTTCCACGCTTTTTATGCTATAAAAACTTGAAAAGATTGATAGTTCCTGGTTTTTATATATAAGATTTACGGCTATTTGTTTGCTTATTCTTGGAATTTTAGTGAATATTTGCAGAGGATATTACCATATGAGTAATTTACCTTTTATGATAAAATTGATAATTAAACCTTTTGTAAAATACTATTTTAACATTTTTATTCCGTTGATGAGGGCTTGTTGTTATGCGAAGAATATATCTATTACTGTTTTTTTGTTTCTCGTTTTTTAAAGTGAATGGAAGTAACATTCATTATGGCTTGACCTTTTATTCTCATACTGTAAATCAAGATGTGAGAACGTCTTTGAATTTAACTCCGGATGATCCTTTTTCGTTTCAGGATGGTTTTTCATTAGAGCTTGATATTAAATTTAATCCGGGGGTACAGACTTATGGTTATATATGTAGGGTTACTTCTGGTACTAATAGTTTTGATATAATATCGAATATAAATGCTTCTAAACTTAATTTTGTATTGATTAATGATGATAAAGCTTTAGCTAATGTTGATTTTAAAATATCGTTACCTAAAAATAGGGAAGACTGGAGTAAAATGAAGATTAATTTCAAGCAAGACAAAATTATTTGTTCTATTAATGATAATATCCAGACGATACCTTATTCTTTTAATAAATTAGATGATATCAGAATTAATTTTGGTAGAAATTGGACTAAAGTGTTTTACAGTTCAGATGTACCTCCGATTTCAATAAAAGATGTTGCCGTTCGGAATGATAAAGGGGATTTACTCTATTTCTGGAAATTAGATAAATATGCAGGTACAAAGGTGTATGATGATATCTGTAGTAAAGAAGCGATAGTAGAGAATGGAAGTTGGGATATTGATAAATATATAAAATGGCAAAAAGAAACATCTATTCCTGTGTCGGAGAGATATGCTCAGATAGCTTTTGATTCTATTCAGAATCGACTTTTTATTGCTACTTCTGATTCTATGATTTTCTTTAATATGGATAATTTTCGTATCAAAAGAATTAAAACTCAAAAAGGTTCTCCTTTTGGTGCAGGGGGGAGTAGCCAGATGATATATGATTGTATAAACGACCGATTGGTTTCTTATAGTTTGCTATATCCCGATTTTATTCTTTATGATTTTGCAAAGAATGAGTGGTCAGGAGATAAGCTGGACCAGAGGTTTGCACCGGCACACCACCATAATCGTTTTATTGATATGGAAAAAAGGCAGCTGGTTACGTTTGGAGGATATGGCTATCAGTCTTATAAGGCGTGGTTATCTACACATCCATTAGACAGTGGTGTTTGGGATATAAAGAATATGTCAAAGGATATCTCTCCGCGTTATTTGAGTGCTTTAGGTTATTTGGGTAAGGGGAAATTTTTGCTTCTGGGAGGATATGGTAGTATATCCGGAAAACAGGAAGAATCTCCCAAGAACTTTTATGATCTGTATGAAATGGATTCCCGAAATCAAACTTGCAAAAAGTTGTTTGATTT
Source organism: Bacteroides sp. 41_26 (assembly GCF_949740115.1). Classification (NCBI taxonomy): domain Bacteria; kingdom Pseudomonadati; phylum Bacteroidota; class Bacteroidia; order Bacteroidales; family Bacteroidaceae; genus Bacteroides; species Bacteroides sp. 41_26. The sequence continues at coordinate 42,552 of NZ_CATJGZ010000040.1, read as the reverse complement.
GACTGTTCCGAGAGTACCGGTAACTTTTTCAAACTCAATGATAATTGATAAAGATAAAGCATATGCACTGGCTTATGATAATAATCGTTTTCATACCTTATTAAGTCTGTGTGAAGTGAGTCTTACAGATGGCTCCGTCTCTATTATTGCCGATTCTATTCCATATAACTTTTTGGATATGGAATCGTTTTGTGATCTTATATTGGACAAGGAGAAATCTATCTTATATGCAGTCTTAATGCAGAAAAATCAATCGGATAATTTTAATGTGGATATTTATTCTTTGTCATATCCTCCGTTAAAGGTCTCGGATGTTATTCAGAAGAGTGCATTGGCTGAGAAAAAAAGTAATCAATTGATTTTGGTAATATGCTTTTTATTACTCATTGTTTTATTTTTTATTGTTTTCTTTTGCGTAAGAAGAAAACGAAGAGAAACTCCTCCTGCAAAAAGTATCCCTTCATTTTCCGAGAGTGCAGCAAAGACGCCTGCTGTTGAATTAAAAACTCCGGTTTCTACTGTAAAGCTTTTGGGGGGATTTCAGGTCTTTGATAAAGAAGGAGTAGATATTACTGATAATTTCACTCCTATCGTTAAGCAGATTTTCTTATATCTTTTATTAAGTACTGTAAAAGACGGAAAGAAGGTTACTTCGGAGAAATTGGATGAAACATTCTGGTTTGAAATGGATAAAGCCAGTGCATCGAATAATAGAAGTGTCAATGTACGCAAGCTTAGATTATTATTAGAGAAAGTTGGTGATATTAGTATTGTCAATAAGACGTCTTATTGGTTTGTAGAGATGGGGAATGAAGTGGTCTGTGATTATAAAAATATAATGCTTTTATTAAAAAAGACTAAAGAAGAACAGAGGGTTAGTGCGAATATATTAAATGCCATTTTAGATATTGCTCAGAATGGAACTCTTCTTCCTAATTTGAATGCGGAATGGGCAGATGGATACAAATCGGAGTATTCGACTCTTTTGATAGAAGTTCTTTTAAAATCAGTATTGTTGCCGGAGGTAGAATCAGATTTGAATTTGCAGGTGAAAATTGCCAATGTGATATTGCTTCATGATAATATAGATGAGGAAGCTGTGAGAATAAAATGCCGTGCATTGTTTTTGCTTGGGCAGAAAGGTGCTTCTAAACAATGTTTTGATAAATTCGCGCAAGAACATTTACGTTTGCTTAATACTTATCCTGAAATTAGTTACGACGAAGTTGTATCATAGTAGATAGTTACATTATCATTCTATTTTTAAGACTATATTTTAAAGTGTTTTAGTTCATTAATGATAAATTAAGATTCAATTAAGGTGTGTAAACCTGATTGAATCTTAATTTTTTTTGATCTTAATGCTCATGTTATCAGTGGGTTATATTTTTGTTTTTAATAAATTACTTCAGTTAAGGTCTGATTAATCTTTTATTAGGTTCATACACATACATTTGCTTAAGTTTTTAGTACTTGATCTGTGTTCTATAGATTTTGGTACTCTGTTGAAGACAAAGGAAAGCAAATTATTAATTAAAGAATTATCTTAAATATTGAACCCATGAAAAGCCTTATTCCTTTTCTATATGTTGCATTATTATTTGTTTCATGTTCTGGTAACAAACAAATATCTTCTGAGTTAAATCGATATGTAGACCCTTTTATAGGTACTACTTATACAGGGCATACCTTTCCGGGGGCGACTTATCCTTTGGGGATGGTACAACCTGGTCCTCAGACCGGGTGTATTGGTTGGGATTATTGTGCCGGATATCGTTATGAGGATACCATGATATCAGGATTCTCTCAAAATCGGTTGAATGGTACAGGAGTACCGGATATGGGTGATATACTGATTATGCCATTTTCAGGGAAGGATACAAAGAATTTTCAAAGTACGTATCGGAAGGATTCAGAAGTGGCTAATCCTGGTTACTATTCTGTGGAGCTAGTTGATAATTCGGTGAAAGTAGAGTTAACGGCTACTTCGCATGTTGCTATGCATCGGTATCAGTTTGAAAAAGAGAATCCTGCAATATACATTAACTTTCAGAATGGAATGGTTGGGAGTGAAAATAGTTATGATAACAGAGTACTTGATGCCGACATACAAAAAGAGGATATGTATACTATAACTGGTTATCAGCGAGTGAAGGCCTGGGTTGAACGTGATCTCTTTTATGTAATAAAGTTAGATAAACCAATTGTAGCATTTGAAGATGCTGAGGATGGACGTGAAGATAAGGCTCCTCGTAAGATAATTCGTTTAGCTGATGAAAGAGAGGTACAGATAAAAGTTGCTTTTTCAATGGTTAGCATTGAGGGAGCTAAAAAGAATCTGAATTTGGAATTGGAACATTGGGATTTTGATACAGTTCGAAAAGAGGCTGAAAATAAATGGGAGAATTATTTGTCACGGATTGAAATTGAAGGTACTGATGAACAGAAAATAAATTTTTATACGGCTTTGTATCATTTACTGATACAACCTAATAACGTAGCCGATGTAAACGGACAATATAAAAATGCGAAAGATTCGGTTTCGCTTTCTCCTTTTGGAATATATTATTCTACTTTTTCCTTGTGGGATACTTATCGGGCGGCTCATCCTCTATATACCATTCTTACTCCGGAGTTACTTCCCGATATGGTAAATTCTATGTTACTGCACGCCGAATGCCAAGGGTATTTACCGATTTGGACGTTATGGGGAAAAGAGACGCATTGTATGATTGGTAATCATGCAGTTCCGGTTATTGTAGAAGCCTGTTTGAAAAACTTTCCGGGAATTGATGTGGAACAGGCTTATCATTTGATCAAGAAATCTTTGACAGTTTCTCATTTTAAATATGATGTAGAGGCCTATGATCGATATGGATATTTTCCTTTTGACATTGTGGAAGAAGAATCTGTCTCTCGTACGTTGGAGGGAGCTTATGATGATTATTGTGCAGCACAGTTGGCAAAGAAATTGGGTAAAGGTGATGATTATGATTTTTTCATGAAACGTTCGGCGAGTTATAAAAAGCTATTTGATAATGAAACGGGACTGATGCGTGGAAAAGATTCCAACGGCAAATGGCGTACACCATTCAGTGCTTTTCATTTATCTCATGCCGGGACTGCCGGTGGTGATTATACTGAAGGGAATGCTTGGCAATATACATGGCATGTACAACAAGACATAGCAGGGTTGACAGAGTTAATGGGGGGAACAGATAAGATGATAATGAAGCTGGATTCACTTTTTGTTATTGAACAATCTGCTGATCAGACTGGATTTGTTGGAGATGTAACAGGCCTGATAGGTCAATATGCTCATGGAAACGAACCGAGTCATCATGTAATATATATGTATACTTTGCTTGGGAAAAATGATCGTACAGCTGAATTAGTCCGTGAAGTATTCGATCGCTTCTATTTATCAAAACCTGATGGGCTATGTGGGAATGATGATTGTGGTCAGATGTCAGCCTGGTATATATTCAGTGCATTAGGATTTTATCCTGTGAATCCGGTCAGTCTTGAATATGTAATGGGTGCCCCTCAGATTCCTCGGGCACAAATAAAATTGAAGAATGGAAAAGTATTCACAATGATAGCACATGATTTGTCTAAAGAGAATAAATATGTGAAATCGGTTCAGTTGAATGGAAGACAAATCAGAGATTATAAAATCTCATATGATGATATTATGCAGGGTGGAACGTTGGAGTTTTTAATGACCAACGAACGTTGATCGGTTATAATCTGAACATTAAAGTACTTTGATATAAATGTAGTAATAGAGCTTATGTTAAACATTAAAATTTGAAATTTATGAAAAACTTATTTTACTCTATGGTATTGGCATTGTGCTGGCAGTCTAATTTATCAGCCCAAGAAACTTTTTATGTAAGTTCGAGTGGAAGTGATGATAATCCTGGAACTAAAGAGCAACCCTGGTATTCACTAAATGCTGATAATTGGACTGATGGATGTACAATTATTGTATTGGATGAAATCTATTTGGACCCGGTAATTGACGTAAGTAAGGAGGCTACTATCAAAGAAGTTACAATAAAAGGGGGGACTCCTGAAGCTGCAATAATGGGGGTGAATGATGATGAGTTTAATGATGGAGAAATGAATGTTTCAAGTTTCTTTGATTTGAAAAGAGTGAAGTTGAACTTGGAAGATATTACGCTGAAAAATTTGCATCGGGATGGGGGAACCGGATCTGGTGGTATGATATACGTAGATCCATATTCGGAGTTGAATCTTAATAATGTTGTTGTGAGAAACGGAGTGGTTACTACTGGAGTAAACTGCCGTGGAGGCGCCATTTGCAGTGAAGGTAAACTGGTTGTAAAAAATTCAATTTTTGAAGGATGTAAAGCTTATCAAGGCGGTGCCGTTTGTCTGAGAGAATCTGAGAATCCTATTTATGCCCGATTTGAAGATTGTATATTCAGAAATAATGAAACGGGAGACGGTGTGGCTGAAAATGGTAGTGGAGCTGCCGGAGGTGCTTTATATATAGAAGGTATGGAGATGGATATTGCTTTTGATAAGTGTTATTTTGATTCTAACGTAGCTACTAATACAGCCAGAAATGCTACAGGAGGTGGCATACGTTTATTCCTTAATGAGGAATGTGATGCAAATGTAACATTTATGAATTGTACGGTAGCAAACAATAAGTCTGTGGGTGCCAGTGGATTCATGCACTGGGCAAGATGCGAACAAGGAAATGTAAACTTGAAGTTTGTTAATAATGTATTTTACAAAAATCGTACGGAAGGCCCACAAGCGAATCTTATTACTTCTCAGAAACCAGCGCCTACTGTAGGGATGTCGGGAAGTTTTGTTTTTGTAAACAATACGTCTATGATGAACAATACTGGTGTTGACGGATTAGTTCAGACAGACCAGAATGCCATAAATTTCAGTGACTTTGGTGGTGATTTCGATTTGGTTTTTGTAAATAATATTATGTTGGATTGTATGATAGAACCTATTGATAAAGGTGACGGAACAATGGTTGACCAGTTAGGTTGGGGATGGTCAATCCGGGAAAAAGATGCCAGATCGAAAGGTGAATATATTATTAAGAATAATTTAATTGATGGTGTAGGTGGAGCGTATGATGCGACTTGGGGTGCCGGATTTTTGTATCATTTTAATAATGAAGATATTGCTACGGCAAATAACAACAAAAGTGTTCGCGGCAAGTCTACTGACCAGAAACTGAAACAAGTGGGAATTAATCGTAAGTTAACCGAACCGACAGAAGGTATTCCTTACATCGAGATCAATGATCCTGAAGGATATGCTATTGATAATGGAGTTTCTTCGTTGATATATAAAGGAGAAGAATTGATTCCGCAAACTGATATAAGAGGTGTTGCTAAAACTGGTAATTCCAGAGACTTAGGTGCTTTCGAGTATAATGGAGTTGCTTCTTCTGTCAATGAATTTAAAGTGGATTCTCAGGTTCATGTTTATTTGAATCATCTTACAGGTCTTTTGTATTTTTCTGAAGAAGTTGCATCGGTTCAAATGTATACATCTTTTGGTATGCCGTGCATTCCTAGTGCTGTGAACGTTACATCTGTTAACATACAGAATCTGGAAAAAGGTATTTACATCGTGCGGATAGTAGATAAAAATGGAAAAGTATATTCTGAAAAGATCTTGAAATAAGAATAAAACACAGAAAGGTGCTTTGAAAAGGTTTATGCACCTTTCTGTGAATTATATAAAATAATTATTGAAGATTAAATCCTGTAACTATGGATAAATTCTTGGAAAAGAAAAGAGCTTTTTCTTTATTTATTGTATTTTCGATAGCAATATTTTCTGTTTATTCTCAACAAGAAGAAACATGGAGAGATTATAGTTCTATCATAAAAAAATGTATTTACAATGATTACAAAGGGATGTTCAGAGAAGAGGGGATGGCTTTGAAATATCCTTTTATTACTCCGGGAAGCAATCAATACTCCGATGTTTTATGGGATTGGGATTCTTGGCTGACTAATATAGCACTACGTCAGATATTGTTGGATATAGGTAATGATAAAGCTTCGAAAGAAGCCATAGAATATGAGCAAGGTTGTATCTTGAATTTTTTGGAATTTGGAGGAATGGATGGTTGGATACCTATAAATATAAAGCGGGAATCTGTGAGAGCCGAAATACAACCTAAAGAAATTTATAAAACGAATATGCATAAGCCGTGTTTGGCTCAACATGCTGCATTTTTAACAAAACTCAATGGTGGTGATGCCGAATGGCTTAGAGTTAAATTTTATTATCTTCAGACTTTTGTGAATAATTATATTAACCATCACCGAGATCGGGCTACCGGATTATATTATTGGCAAAATGATGTAGCTATCGGAGTAGATAATGATCCGTGTACCTATTATCGTCCGGCAAGAAGCTCCGGATCTATTTTTTTAAATTGTTTGATGTATAAGGAATTGAAAGCTGTAGCTTATTTGTGCGAAAGGTTGGGGCTGTCTGAGATCGCACCTCAATATCAAAAGAATGCATCAGATTTGCGAGAAGCTATTCAGAAGCATTGTTGGGATGAAAGAGACGGTTTCTTCTATAGTGTAGATTTGAATTTATTGCCTGTAAGGGGGGCGGAGGCATTTGAGAGACATAGTGGCATGCCTCGTGATTGGGATTGTCTGATCATGAGAATTGGTGTTTGGTCAGGCTTTTTGGCCATGTGGGCAGATATTGCAACGCCGGAACAATCGGAAAGAATCGTTCGGGAACATTTTAAAAATACAGAAACCTTTAATGCTCCGTATGGCATCAGAACTCTTTCTAAAATGGAGAAGATGTATAATTTGAAAGCTACTGGTAATCCGTCATCTTGGTTAGGGCCCGTGTGGGGGATTTCGAATTATATGGTTTGGAAAGGGTTGGTGAAATATAGGTATGAAGAGGAGGCGTACGAATTGGCCGAGAAAACTATAAAGTTATTTGGACGTGATTTTAAACGTTTCGGGGCTTTACACGAGTATTATCAGCCTGAAAATGGGGAGCCTATACTAAATCCTGGATTTCAGAATTGGAATTATCTGGTTATGAATATGTTGGCATGGCTGGAGAATAGGCCATTGGTTGATGAATTTTAAAAAGTAAAAATCGAGTAAATAAAGAATCAATAAAATACTTATGAAACATAAAATGAAATCTTTCGGTTTACTATTCTTTTTGGGAATGATCTCTTGTACGAGCAATGCGGGAGAAGTAAATGGGGATCTACGGACTGTTCTTGATGCTCAAATCAATAATTCTGTGATTGATATTCCCAAAGGAACCTACATCCTTGATTTGAAAGATGGAAAACAACCTTACTTATTTAGTTATAAAAAAAATGTTCAGGTCAAGGGAAATGGTTCGACAATTATTTGTAATTATCAGAAACAGGCTTTTAGTTTTGAGTATTGTGAAGATATGGTCTTTTCTGATTTGACAATAGAGTATGATCCGCCTTGCTCTACACAAGGTACGATTACTCAAATGTCGGCCGATGCAAAGACACTTCAAGTGGAGATACATGAAGGGTATCCGATGCTGAATCCGGAAACAGTGCAGAATAGAGTACATTTCTTTGATAAAAATACCCGGGAGTTGATTTGGAATCTTTATACCAATGAAATAAAAGATCCGATTGTTTATTTAGAGGATCGTAAAGTACAGGTAAATTTGACAATGCCTAAGGTCGGAACTTATGAAGTCGGTGATTTTGTTGTATTCAATAATATTCCTACTACTTATGTTGGTCATTGTATCATTATGAATCATTGTAAGAATCTGACAATGTCCGGTATAACCATTTATGATTCTCCTGCTTTTCATTTTGCCGAACATTATTGTGAAAATACACATTATTATCGTTGTATTATCGATCGGAAAGTAGATGATCCCAAATATCCTCAAGATAGGTTACGACCTGGTATTGCTGATGGAATTCATAGTAAGCATGCGACAATAGGACCTACTATAGAGGAATGTGTTATTCAGTATACAAATGACGACCCGATAGCAATTAACGGGAATTTTTATCCGGTATATAGGGTAGATAAAGAATATAAACAATTGTATATTTTGGCAAGGGATTATAATCTTGCAGATGTAACTATCAAGAAAGATGAAAATGTTGTTGTTGTTTCGAATGATGGGGTCTATCGTGGAGAGGCTAAGCCCACACGAGTGACGTTGTCAGCCGATCCTACCGCAGAGGATATAAAGAAATGTTTGTCTTATTTTAAAGATATTAAAGATACCCGGTATATAAGAACTGTAATGGTTCGTTTTTCAGCGGAAGATTGGGATAAAGTTAGTAATGTCTCCCCTGGTGATGTGATTTATTCAACTGACAGAATCGGGGCGGGGTTCCGGGTTATCAATAATAAAATTGGCCATGTTCCGGGAAGAGGAATATTGGTAAAGTCATCTGATGGAAAAATACAAAATAATGAAATAACATATACTGGTGCCGGTGCAATAATTATTGCTCCTGAATTTAATTGGATGGAGGCAGGACTATCGAGAAATCTGGAAATAAGTGGTAATCACATAGAAACGTGTATGTTCCGCCAAAATTTGAAGCGTTCTCAGGCTGCTGCTATTTCAGTAGTATTGGAAGCATCGAATGGTGATTTGGCACCTGCGGGTGGTTTTAAGAATATCATTATTCATCGTAATACGATAAAGAATTGTCCAAAACCGTGTGTGTTTCTGAATGCGATAGATGGTGGCTATTTTTACAAGAATACGATTGAGCCTGCAACTTGGATACGAGATCATGGACAGAATTTTTTGATTCGGAATGATATGGAGTATGTAACGAAGTATGTGAAAAATATTGTTACGGATAAAGATCCTGTGGGGACAGGGTTGAGTCAAATAAAAAACGATGGGGAGAAATTGATTCGTGTAGACAATAATGGATATGTAAGCTTAAATGGATATCAAGAAAAACAGGTGAAAATGAGAGTTTTTGATGTTTATGGACAGTTAATTCTTGAAGATTCTTTTTCTGGATATTCTTCGGTTACTTTACATCGGCTTAAACAGGGGATTTATATTATTAATCTTATTTGTAATGATGAGAGTTTTTCTAAAAAGTACTCTGTTTTCTGATATTACAGAGGATACTTTTATGCAGTAATTCCTGTGTTTTGAAAATATTTAATATTATGAAAAAGTTTTTTGTAAATCTTCTGGTGATTTTTCTTCTTTCTATCACTTCATTCGGTACTTTGTATGCAAAGACTATTTTGCCTGGACTTATAGGTAATGATATGGTCTTGAAACAGAAATCAAAAGTTGCATTTTGGGGTTGGGACAAGCCAGGGACGGATATATCCGTAGAGACAAGTTGGAACAATAGGAAGTATGTGGCAAAAACCGGATTGGATGGTAAATGGAATATGTATATTTCTACCCCTGAAGCTGGAGGACCCTATCATATATTGATCAATGGAACGGACCGGATAGAACTGAATAATGTTTTAATAGGTGAAGTTTGGTTTACCAGTGGGCAATCTAATATGGGATGGTCAATCATAGAAGAAAAGAATGCTGAAAACATATTGAAAAATGCCGACCATGCTAATATTCGTTTGTTTCATGTTCCGCGTCATGTCTCAGACCGGAAGGAATCTGTTTTTGGTAAGAATGCTGTTTGGAAAGAATGTAATGCTGAAACTGTTCGACATTTCTCGGCTATGAGTTACCATTTTGCCGTTTTCTTACAAGAACAGTTAAATGTTCCGATTGGAATTATTTCTGCCTCTTGGGCCGGAACAGGTATTGAATCATGGCTTTCTTATGATTTACAGGCCTCTGACGATGATTTGAGAAAAGCGACAGACAGATGGTGGAAATGGAAGAAGGATTTTCCGCATGATAGCATTGCATACGCAGAGAAATTGGCTTTGCAGGAAGAAAATTTGGTAAAAGGTACTGCCCGGGAGATTGTCAAAAAACCGAAAAGTGTTCATATGCTGGAACGACCGCATTGTAAGCCCGGTTCCCTTTATAACGGAATGGTTCATCCTTGCATGCCCTATACCATATCCGGGCTGATCTGGTATCAAGGAGAAAATAGTGTGGAATGGGCCGATGAATACGAATATCAGTTACAGAGTATGATTGATAATTGGAGAGATAGTTTCCATTCGGATTTTCCTGTTCTTATCGGGCAGCTGACTAATTTTAATTATCCGTCTGCTGAGCGAGCAGCGATTTTAAGAGATGCACAGTTAAAGGCACGTGAGAAAAAAGATACTTATGTCATCTGTACGATTGATATTGGAAATGCGGATGATGTACATCCGGATGATAAATTACCTTTCGGACAGCGGTTTGCTGATATGGCGTTGAATAAGATATATGGGAGAAAAAACTTTGCAGATTATCCGGTAGCGGAGAAAGCGGTAGCTAAAGGAGATAAAATAGTAGTGAGTTTTAATCTTGTGAAAGAATTGTGCATAAAAGGAAAAGAGATAAATGATATTTGGGTGACTGATACCACCGGAAAGAAGCAAAAAGTGAAAGCTGTTGCTAAAAGAAATAAATTGATAATAGGTTGTGAAAATATTCAGAATCCGGCAAAAGTAAGTTATGCTGTAGAAAATAACGTGAACGCAAATCTATATAATAAAAATGGCTTACCGGCATTTCCTTTTACCTTACCGGTGAGAATATCTGAGAAATAAATAGAATGGAAAACTAATATTATGATATGATATGAGAAAGTGTGTATTGATTACTTTTTTATCGTTTGTTCTGTGCGGAGTGGAAGTTTGTGCAAAATCAATGGATTTTATAACTATAGAAACGGCCGGATTGAATATGTTTTTTACTCTTTCGGAAAATAAGAAGGTCTCTTTTCTGTATTTTGGAGATAGATTGGTTTCCGATAGCCGGACTACTGTTTTAAATAAGGAATACAAGCTCAGGCGTGATGGTCGTCCGCTTATACCGGAGATTTTTCCTACTTCCGGAGACTTTTTGGATCCTGCTTTACAGTTGACACACGCTGATGGAGTATTTACAACCGATTTATATTATGTGGAGCATAATACGATAAACGTGGATGATAATGTGTCCGAAACGATCATTCGGCTTAAAGATAAATTGTATCCTCTTTTTGTCAATGTTGTATTTAAGGCATATAAAAAGGAAAATATTATCGCTCAATACATAGAATTGGAAAATAGGGAAAATGATATTGTTAAGATTGAAAAAATAGCTTCGGCTTATCTTCCTTTACATCGTAAGTCTTATTATCTCACTCATTTTTATGGAGGATGGGGAACTGAAATGAAAATGAAAGAAGAGCAGTTGACACCGGGAACAAAGAGCATAGAAGCACGGACCGGAATTTTGACAACGGAGTCGGTGAATTCTTCTTTTATGCTTTCGGCAGATGCTCCGGCACAAGAAAGAGCTGGTGAGATATATGCCGGATCTTTAGCCTGGTCGGGGAATTATAAAATGACTTTCGAACTTGATAAATATGGTATATTGCATATGGTAGGAGGGATTAATCCATATGCTTCGATGCTCCTGATAGAACCGGGAAAGAAAATTAAAATGCCGGAAATGATTTGGACTTATAGCTCTTGCGGTCGTGGGCAGATTTCAAGAAATTATCATGACTGGTGTCGTAAGTACGCATTGGAGCATGGGAATGAGATACGTCCAGTTGTCTTGAACAGTTGGGAAGGCACTTATTTTAAGTTTGATGAGAAAAAGGTGAAAAGGATGATTGATGCCGCTGCTGATTTCGGTATTGAAATGTTTGTTCTTGATGATGGTTGGTTTGGTAATAAATATCCTCGCGATGATGATCGGTGTGGATTGGGAGATTGGCAGGTGAATAAGAAAAAACTTCCCGGGGGGATCGGTCATTTAGCCGATTATGCACATAAGAAAGGTGTAAAGTTCGGGATTTGGGTAGAGTTGGAAATGGTGAATCCTAAAAGTGAATTAGCCGAAAAACATCCGGAATGGATCGTTAGAAGCGGTAATCGGGAGCTTTTATTAGTTAGAAGCCAATGTGTATTGGATTTGACGAATCCGGAGGTACAGGATTTTATCGTCGAAACATTTGATGATATAGTAAGTAGTTCGCCTAATATTTCATACATCAAATGGGATTCGAACCGTTTTATCAATCGTGCCGGTTCGGAATATCTTCCGGCTGACAGGCAGTCTCATTTTTGGGTGGATTACATCAATGGTTTATATTCTGTTTATGACAGAGTACGTAAAAAATATCCGCATATCACTATTCAACTCTGTTCATCGGGTGGAGGACGCTTGGATTTTGGTGCCTTAAAGTATCATGATGAAGTTTGGGCCAGTGATAATACGAATCCGCTGAGCCGGATATTTATTCAATACGGTACTAATATGTTTTTTCCGGCTATCGCTACGGGTGCTCATGTTTCGATCAGTCCTAATCATCAAACAAAAATGCATGCATCGCTGAAGTATCGGTTTGATGTGGCTATGGCCGGACGTCTGGGCATGGAACTGCAACCTGAAGATTTGCAGGGCGATGAACGTGTTTTTGCTAAAAACGCGATAGAGACCTATAAACAGATTCGTCCGATAGTGCAGTTCGGTGACTTATACCGGCTTGTTTCGCCTTATGATGAGGGCGGATGGGCGGCATCCATGTATGTTGATAAAGATAAAAAAAATGCAGTTGTGTTTGCTTATAGTTTCGAATTTCACGGTAGAGATTGTTTCTTGGAATTTAAATTGGATGGCTTGGACGAAAAAAAGAAGTATAAACTGACAGAACTGAACAGAATGGGCAAGAAAAGTTCCTTTTGGGGAAATGACAAGATCTTTACAGGCGAAGAATTGATGAAGATGGGGATAAATGTAAATGATAGTGCCATGTTTGATAGCTTTGTTTTTATGATTACAGAAGTTAATTGATAATGTTAAAGAATCGGATTATGATAAGAAAATTTGTAGTGATTATTCTTGGATTATTGGGCATTACTGATTTATCCGCGATGATTAAGGTATCCGGTGTTTTTGCCGATAATATGGTTATTCAGAGGGATGCTCCTGTCAAAGTATGGGGATGGGGAGACAAAGGAGAACTGGTAACTGTGATATTTAATGGGCAAAACCAGAGAACCCGTACAAATAATGACGGTTATTGGGAACTTCAACTGAAAGAAATGCCTTTTGGCGGACCTTACGAGATGACTGTTTCAGGTAAAAGCAATGAGATTAAAATCAAAAATATTCTGATAGGAGACGTGTGGGTTTGTAGTGGACAGTCGAATATGGAATTCCAGGTAAAGTTGTCCGCAAATGCTCCAAAAGAGATTGAAGCGGCCAATTATCCGATGATTCGCTCTCTGAATGTTTCGCGGACTGTGAACGCATCGCCTCAAGAAGATATGGCAGGTGAGTGGGAAATCTGTTCTCCTTCTACTGTTGGCAATTTTACGGCTGTAGGATACTATTATGCGCGTGAGCTTTACAGACAATTGAATATTCCGATTGGAATTATACATTCGTCTTGGGGAGCTACCGGAGTAAGGACATGGACAAGCAGAAAAGCATTTGATATGCTTCCACCGGCAATGTCGGCCGATTATAATCAATTGGCATTAAATGATTTCGGAAAATTCCAAAAAGAGAATTCCGATAATAAGAAACAATTTGAAAAAGCACTGGCTAATGATATCGGTATGGCCGAGAAATGGTATGATCCGGAGACGGACATATCCTTGTGGAAAGAGGTAAATCTTCCCAGAGCGTGGATGGGAACAGAGCTGGGAACTTCGTTAGGAAATGTGTGGTATTGTAAGAAAATAAATCTTTCGGAAAAGGTGGTCGGAGAGTCCGGTACCATATCGTTGGGAGTTATTGACGACGGGGATATTGTCTGGATAAACGGTGTGAAAGTAGGAGAAGGATACGGTTACGATAAACGGCGTATTTATGATATACCCGAAGGGCTTTTGAAAGCAGGGGAGAATACGGTAACGGTTCGGGTTAGTAACTCCTCTCATACCGGAGGATTTATCTCCGAACCGGAGAACTATTATCTTGAAACAAAGGGGAAGAATAAATTTCATTTTCCTTTATCAGAAAAGTGGAAATATAAAAAGTCTGCTGTCAGCATGGATTATGGTTATGTGGAAATAGGGCCGAATATTGCACCTTCACTACTGTATAATGCGATGATTCATCCGTTGATAAAGTTTCGTATAAAGGGGGTGATCTGGTATCAGGGCGAACACGATACGGTTCGGGCTTATGCATACAGAACCATGTTTCCGAATCTGATAAATGACTGGCGTCGGCAATGGGGATATGAGTTTCCGTTTTATTGGGTATCGTTAGCGAATATAAATTCGGAGGATATCCTACCTAAGGATAGCCCATGGGCCGAATTACGCGAAGCACAAACAATGACGCTAACTTTACCGCAAACAGGACAGGCTGTTATTTATGATATCGGTGAAGCATATAATATACATCCGGTGAATAAACAGGAAGTGGGCAGACGGCTTGCGTTGGTGGCAATGAATAAAACATACGGTCAAACAGACACGGTATGTGAGGGACCTGTATATCAATCGTTTCGGAAGGAAAAGGATACAATTATTGTATCTTTTGATAACGCGGAAAAAGGCTTGTGTACTAAAAACAATAAATACGGATATGTCACAGGTTTTTCTATTGCCGGTAAAGACCGGAAGTTTGAGTGGGCGAAAGCTTATATCCAAGGGGATAAGGTAGTGGTGTTTTCGGATAGGGTAAAAGATCCTGTAGCTGTCCGTTATGCTTGGTCCAATAATCCGGGAGCCAATTTATATAACAAAGAAGGATTGTTGACAGTGCCTTTCCGCACTGATTCATGGGAGGAATGTACAAAAAATAAATAGTAATCTTAAAAAAAATATCAATGAAAAAGGTTATATTAAGTCTGCTATGTTTAATATGGGGAATGCAAGTGAACGCTGCCGATATGTCCATCTTGGATTTTGGCGCAAAACAGAATTCCCGGGATAATTCGGTAGCTATACAGGCTGCCATAGATAAATGCGCATTGAGTGGAGGGGGAACGGTGTATGTTCCTACGGGAACTTATCTAACTACAACGATATTCCTTAAGAGTAATGTTCATTTATTCCTGCACAATGGAGCTGTACTACAGGGGGTAACTGATCCTAAAGCCTACAAAGGACGTGCTATTGTTGTCGGAGAGAATATCAAAAATACTTCTATTCAGGGAGAAGGATGTATTGATGGACAAGGTAATCATAAAAACTTCCAGTTTGGTGATGATAAAGGTCGTCGCCCTCATGTTGTATTGTTCGAGAATTGTTCCAATGTCAAGGTAAAGGATGTATTTCTTTATAATTCGGCATCATGGACATTACGTTGTGCCAATAATGATGGGGTAATTGTGAACAATATAAGGATCTATTCTCATGGTAATCATAACTGTGACGGAATTGATATTAATAGCAGGAATGTCGTAATATCTGATTGTATCATAGACTGTGATGATGATGGCATTTGTTTTAAAACGGATATTCCCGGATTTGATGTGGAACATGTGACCGTGTCTAATTGTGTTATAGCTTCCAATTGCAATGGCATTAAGTTCGGTACCGGGTCTTTTGGTACTTTTCGGAATATAAGTATCAGTAACTGTGTTATACGGAAAGCCTCTGAAAATAATATTCGTAACTGGCCAAAGATGTTAAGGGGTATTTCAGCAGATACAACAGTTATTTCGGGTATAGCACTTGAGGTTGTTGACGGTGGGACGATGGATCGGGTGGTTATCAATAATATTTCGATGCAGGATGTACAGACTCCTTTGTTTATCCGTTTGGGAAATCGTAGGGGAAAAGGAGTATTAAAGAATATTATAGTTTCGAATATCGTGGCTGAGAATCAAAGTTTGATAACTTCATCGATAACAGGAATCCCCGGTAGCTATGTTGAAAATGTTACTCTCAGAGATATTATGTTTGGCTATACAGGAGGGGCGGATGAAAACGATGCTTCTATTGTTGTTCCGGAAAAGATAAATGAGTATCCCGAAAATAGAATGTTCGGTCCGGTACTGCCGGCTTACGGTCTGTATATTCGGCATGTAAAGAATCTGACGATGGAAAATATACAATGTCGTTTACGGAAGCCGGATTATAGACCCGCATTTATTTTTGATGATGTGCATAATGTAAGTCTGAATAATTTTCAGGTCGATCTACCTCAGGGAGAGACTCCTATAGTATATCTGAATGAGTCTTCGGATGTTGTGTTTTCCGGATTTCGTACATCGGAAGAGGTTCCTTTATTCTTAAAGATCGATGGTGAAAAGAGCAGGCATATCGATGTCAGATCCGTCAATTTTGATAGAGTCCGGAAAAAGGCGGAATGTGGGGAAACAGTAAAAGAAGGAACAATTTACTAAACAAATTCTATATTATAATAAAATGGAAAAACACACGGAAAATGGTATTAAATGTTGGAATTTAGGATTCTTTCAACAAAGATTCCTATATCTATGTTTGGTATTCCTGCTCGTCTCAATGGTATCTATATGGGCTGGGAATACGATCGAGTCTACTTTTGCAAACGTAAAGACATTGAAAGGTACAGTAGTAGACTCAAAGGGAGAGCCTCTTATCGGAGCTACTGTATTGGTTCAAGGTACAACATTGGGAACGATTACGGATGTAGAAGGAAAATTCTCTGTTCAGGCTTCGGTAGGTGCTACTCTTGAATTTTCATATTTAGGTTATAGTACGGTAATTTATAAAGTAAAAACCTTGGGTGATATTTTTATTACTATGACTGAAGATGTCCATATGGTAGAAGAGGTCGTAGTAGTAGGTTATGGAGTACAGAAGAAAGAGACTGTTACGGGAGCAATATCTTCTGTGAATACGAAGGCATTGGTACAGTCGTCTCAGGCTAATATCAGTAATGCTCTTGTCGGGCGTTTGCCTGGGCTTACAGCTGTTCAGAAATCAGGTGAACCGGGGAATGACCAATCTATTATCCGAATCCGTGGCATTGGTTCTTTTGCAGGTTCTTATGATAGTGATTTACAGAATCCTTTGGTGATGGTGGATGGAATAGAAGTGGCAAACTATAATAATATCGATCCGAATGAAATTGAAAATGTCGCTATTTTGAAGGATGCTTCGGCTACGGCGGTATATGGGGTACGCGGTGCTAATGGAGTGATACTGATAACCACCAAACGAGGAATGGTAGAGAAACCTAAATTGAGTGTATCGACCAGTTATGCCATAAATTCATTTACGAATTTACGCGAGCCGATGGATGCATATAATTGGGCTGTTCAACTAAATGAAACACGGAAATATGACGGTTATTTGACTGGAAACTACGATCCGGTATTTACGGATGAGGAGATTCGGAAGTTTAAAGATAATTCCGATCCTGTATTTTATCCGAATACGAATTGGGTGGATATGCTGTTTAAGGAAACAAGTCTTCAAACTCAGCATAATATTAACTTAAGAGGAGGTACGGAAAGAGTGAAGTATTTTGCTTCATTAGGCGTTTTTACACAAGGTGGTATGTATAATAATACAGATCTGGTACCTGATTATGATGCACAAGTACGTTATAAAAGATATAATTTTCGCACGAATTTTGATTTTAAGGTAACAAAACGACTCGATGTAACGCTGAATGTATCTGATCAGCTGGAATTTGTCAATCGCCCTAATGAGGATACCGGAGTTGTTCTTTCGTATGCTTTTGCACATCCGCCTACATCGGGGCCGGGAGTTGTGGATGGTAAAGTGATTGAAAACTTGGATGGTCGGTATAATTATTCCAGAAATCCTGTAACGCGAATAATGATCAATAGCGGGGCATTAAAGAACTATTCCAATCAGTTGAATGTTTCGGTGAAACCAACTTACGATCTTGGTTTTCTACTTAAAGGTCTGAGTGTTCACGCTATGATTTCATATCAACAATGGAATTGGCACAGTACCCGGTATTACAAAGAGGTTCAAACTTATAAAGCTGTGAAAAAACCGGACGGTTCACCGAGTTTCCTTCCTCAAGGGACTCCGTCGCCTTATGGGCTTACTGAATCTCTTAGTCAAAGAGGAAGGACTTATTTTGAAGCCGGAGTGAATTATTCGGGAGAATTTGGTGATCATAAGGTAAGTGCTTTGATGTTGTATAATCAAACAAAAGATAATAATCCCAATTTATTATATAAGATTCCGAGTGCTTATACCGGTTTGGTAGGTCGTATTACTTATTCTTATAAAAACAGGTATCTTGCTGAATTTAATGCCGGGTATAATGGTACTGAGAATTTTGCAAAAGGACATCGGTTCGGGTTCTTTCCTGCATATTCTTTAGGATGGGTATTGAGCGAAGAAAGTTTCTTCCCGGAAAATAAGATTGTGACTTATGTTAAAATCAGAGGTTCCTATGGTGAGGTTGGAAATGATAAGATTGGAGGCCAACGCTTTCTCTATTTGCCTACTGCTTACACTTATAACAGTTCGGATAATAATTCGAATGCTACGGCAAGCAATAATGCTTATCATTTTGGAACAATCGGTCTCGATTATAAAAAATGGGATCTGACAGCATCGGAAGGAAAATTAGGGAATCCTGATTTAACATGGGAACGTGCGAAGAAAATGAATATCGGAGTAGACCTTTATTTTTGGGAAGGGCGAATTAAATTTACGGGAGATTATTTTAGAGAATTGAGAGATAATATCCTGGCGAATAGAGGTAGTGTACCTGTCATTGTCGGAGCTGATTTACCTGCTTATAATTTGGGTAAAATGAAGAATTATGGTTTTGACGGTGAAATATCTTATAATGACCGTATCGGTGATTTTAATTATTGGATAAAAGGGCTGTTTACTTTTGCCCGTAATGAGATATTGAAAATGGATGAGGTTGACAGGGCCTATCCGTATATGCAGCGGACAGGGAAACCGTTTGAACAGTATTTCGGACTTATTGCTGAAGGATTTTATAATACTTGGGAGGAGGTAAATGATCCGAATCGTCCGGTATCTATCTGGAATAACAATAAGTTGCAACCGGGTGATGTCAAATATAAGGATGTGAATGGAGATGGTATCATTAATAATAATGATATGGTTCCTATTGGCTATAGCCCTTTCCCTGAGATCTCATATGGATTTTCATTGGGAGGTAGTTATAAGAATTTTGATTTTTCCGTTTTATTTCAAGGAGCGGCAAACTCTTCGAAAAAGGCTTCGAAGAAATTCTATCAAGGCTGGCAACAAGATGGATCGGCCTTGGATTTCTTGAAAGATTGGAGTTGGACTCAAGAAAAATATGAAAGAGGGGAGAATATAACATTTCCACATGTTTCGGCTAACAGGTCACAGGAACATAATTATCAGAATTCGACTTTATGGATACGTGATTCAAAATATCTGCGTTTGAAAAATGTGGAATTGGGATATACATTTACCAATTCGATATTGAAAAAAGTACATATTGAGTCGGCGCGTATATATGTGAATGGAACGAATCTGCTTACTTGGAGCGGACTGTGGAAAGGTGAAGATCCGGAAGTTCCTTCTTATAACGATAATAATTATGAACCATATCCTTTAGTAAGAACGGTTAATATGGGACTTAACATTAATTTCTAATACACAATAAAAATGGAAAAAAAATATATAAAAACCGCTGTTCTATTTTTAAGTATATTCTTGAATACAATATGTTTATCATGTGATGGATATTTGGAGAAACCTCCCGGAGTGGATGTTACTGAAGATACGATTTTTTCGTCACCGATACAAATCGATTATTTCGTTGCCGGAACTTATTTTATGGGAGTAAAAAGTGATTTTCCATACTGGAACCAACATGATATGAGTGATATCGGTTCGGGAGCTGCAACAGATGAAGCCGAGATAACCCAGGGTTGGTACTGGTGTCAAGCTCCGTGGAACGCTGGAGGAATGAATCCTAGTAATACAGGGGATCTTAGGTTTGCCACTCACTGGAAAGCTATACGAAGAGCTAATACGATATTGGAACGCATAGATGATGCTCCTTTTCAAGATGATGCTTTCAAACGTCGTGTCAAAGGAGAAGGGTATTGTATCCGAGCACTTAATTATTTTGAGCTGTTTCGTAAATATGGAGGTGTCCCGATTCTTCGTGAACGTGTTGCTTTAGGAGGGGATCTTAAAATTCCACGGAATACGGTTCAAGAGGTCGTTCAATTTATTTTGGATGATTGCAAAGAAGCTATAAGACTTTTACCGAAACCAAATGAGTTAAATACTTCCGAAAGAGGGAGACTCACTAATTTGGCTGCAATGTGTTTGAAAGCCAGAACTTTACTCTATGCTGCGAGTCCCACTTTTAATACAGATAAACCTTATCTGAATTTTGGTGCAAATAATGATCTGATAGTTTTAGGAAATTATGATAAAGAGCGCTGGAAAGCGGCAGCAGATGCCGCTAAAGATGTTCTTGATGAGGCTACCAAGACAGGTGTGGCTCTTGTAAAAGGAAGGAAGGATGAAAGCGGTAAGGATATATCCTATTTATACGTATGGGATAATCCGGATAATGAAGAGGTAATTCTTGCTGATCAGTGTAGAGGAAAAGTCGGTACAGGACACTTTCCATGGAATGGACACATACCGAGTGTTGTCGGAGGCTCGGGAGGAGGACTTTGTATGACATTTAATTTTGTTATGAAATATGAGAAGAAAGATGGAACTCAGCAGACATGGAATATGAATGGAGGAGATGATCTGATGCAAAAATATGAAGAATTGGATCCTCGTTTCAGACAGACGGCAACTTATCATGGTCAACCTTGGAATTCTACGGATAATCTTTCTATGGACATGTCTCAGACTGGCAATGATAAATGTATTACAGGGCAATATATGCATAAACCGGTACCACTTTCAGTTAGCCGGAGAGATAATGTGCAGGTTGAACCTAAAGGATGTATTTTTAGATTGGCAGAATTCTATTTAAGTTACGCGGAAGCTTTGAATGAATATTATGATACTCCGCCTACAGAGGCTTATGATGCTGTGGACGAAATTCGTAAGCGGGCGGGTATGCCTTCTTTATCTCGGAATCTGACTCAGGAAGAATTCAGAGAAAAAGTGCGGAATGAAAGAGCTATAGAGTTGTGTATGGAAGGACATCGTTTGTTTGATGTCAGACGTTGGGAAATATGTGAACAGGAAGGGATTATGAAAGGCGATATGTACGGAATTAAAATCTATAAGATAGATGGTACGAAAGAATGTCGATATGAACCTTATGTTTTTGAAGTGAGAACTTTCAACCGTAAGATGTATAGGCATCCGTTTTCTACCGGTGAAATGGATAAAGGTTATCTAATTCAAAATCCGGGATATTGATATGGTTATATTTCTTGAACTTTTAAATAGATATTATGAATTCGATGTTTAAATATATAATGTGTTTTGCTTTTCTTTCCATATCTGTTTCCACTTTTGCTGTAAATGACAGTATATGTGCCGAAACTTCCATTGGATACGATGTACAGGAAAGATATAAAACGAGCAGTGCTATTTCTTCTGTCCGTGGAAATGAACTTTCGAAATCTTTTACTCCTAATTTGCTTAATTCGTTGGCCGGCCGTTTACCGGGACTAACGATTAGTCAAGGTTCGGATGAGACTGGAGTTATTGATAATAAATTGTTTATACGAGGACTTGGTACTTTTCAGGGATTGACTGAACCTTTGATTGTTATTGATGGCTTTGTAACCCAATATATTGATGGAGATGGATATCTGAGAACACTTTTGTCTCAACTGATGCCGGAGGAAATAGAATCGGTAACTTTATTGAAAGACGCGTCCGCAACGGCAATTTATGGATTGAGAGGGGCTAATGGGGTTTTACTGATAAATACTAAGAGAGGTTTAAATTCTCCGTTAAAAATAAATTTTACTGCACAGATTGGATTCCAACAGCCAACCCGGATGCCGAATTTTTTAGATTCGTATGATTATGCACGTCTTTACAATGAGGCTTATGGTTATGCGAATAATGGTGCTCAGTTTTATGATGAGGATGCTTTGAATGCTTATAAAAACGGTACGGATAAGTATCTGTATCCGAATGTGGATTGGTACGACGAGACCTTACGGAAAACAGCCGAGATGTATAAAGTCGGTTTGAATTTTCAAGGAGGAAATAATATTGTAAAATATTTTGTGTTGTTAAATTATTTGGGAAATTCCGGATTACTCAGACGTACGGCTGATATGTCTGATAAAACCAAGAACCAGCATTATAATCGATACAATATCCGTTCTAATATGGATGTGAATATTACAAAAAACTTATCTGCTCATATTACATTGGGAATTGCTATCGAAGACAAAATAACTCCGGGAGGGACAGATGCTGGTAAGAATACGAATGATCTTTTTAACCGTATACAACAGCTTCCGCCTAATTCATTTCCTGTAATGAATCCTAATAATTCATGGGGAGGAAGCAGTAATTGGTCTAATCCGTTGGCTAATATTACAGAACGTGGCTATTGGAAACAAAATTCGAGAAATATTAATTCTGCTTTAAGGTTGACGGAGAAGTTGGATATGCTGCTTCCCGGACTTAGTGTTTCCGGTGCTATATCTTTTAATAGTTATTATTTGGGATATTCTAATAGATATGCTAATTATGAGTATTATGCGCTGACGGGTAAAGATGTTGAAGGAAAATATCTGTATTCTGAACCTTTTGGTAAAAAAGAACAGTTAACGATTGATGATTCAATGTCCGATCAATGGAGGAATACGACGGTAGAGGGATCATTGAATTATAAAGGTTCTTTTGGCAGAAACGATATAGATGCTTTACTTTTATATTCGTATGAGAATGAGACATACGGACAACAACAACCTTTTATACATGTCGGTATGGGAGCACGTATGACTTATGCATATGCCCGAAAATATATAGGTGAGTTTTCTATGGGATTACAAGCTGCTGAAACGTTTAAAAATGGAAATCGCGCCGGATTTTTCCCGGCAGGGTCTATCGCTTGGGTTATTTCAGAGGAAGATTTTTTGAAAGAAAATAATTTGATAAGACTTTTGAAACTCAGGGCATCATATGGTTTGACCGGAAATGATAAGATTAATGGTGACAGACGCTTTATGTATGATCAGGAATATGGAGGAGCAGACGGGTATAATTTTGGAATTAGTAATAGTAATTTTTCCGGTTTCAGACAGCTTAGATTGGCCAATCCGGATATTTCATGGGAGAAAGATAAAAAGATGAATATAGGATTTGAGGCGAATTTAGGAGGAAAATTAGATCTTTCGTTCGATTATTTTCACAATCGTAGGTCGAGTATCTTATGTTTACCGAATCGGAGTATTCCTTCTTATATGGGAGCAGAATTACCGTATCTGAATATTGGAAAAACTAAAAATACCGGTTTTGAAGCATCTATTACTTATCATGACCGTATCGGTAAAGATTTTGAATATTATATAAAGACAGATATGTGGATGGCCAAGAATGAGATATTATATATGTCTGAAGATATTAGGGCCGAGAATAATGGACATTTGTATAAGACGGGGCATCGTATCAACCAACCTTTTTATTTGGAATCATTGGGGTATTACACACAAGAGGATATTGATAATCCGGACGTTGCAAAACCAACATGGAAAGAGGTTGTTCCTGGAGATTTGAAGTATAAAGATTGGAATGGAGATGGGATTATCGATAATAATGACAGTGCTCCTTTCGGTTATACGAATATTCCGGAAATAACGCTTGGGGTGAATCTCGGATTTTCATATAGGAACATAGATTTTTCGGCATTTTTCCATGCAGCGTTGAATAGGAATGTGTATTTGGATGCTAGTTATTACAAGGCTTTTCAAAACAATGGTTCTGTTTCGGAATTTGCATTGAACCGGTGGACTTCGGACGAGACAGCACATACCGCAACCTATCCCCGGCTTTCTCTTACTAATGAACAAAATAATTATAGAACATCTACTTTTTGGATGCGTAATGGTAATTTTTTGAAATTGAGAGATGTAGAAGTCGGATATACTTTTAAAAATATTATTCCCGCAACAAAAGCCGATTTAAGGGTTTTTGTGAATGGAACCAATCTTTTTGCTGTGGATAATGTTGACGGATATGATTCAGAAAGGATTGGAGGTTATCCTGCAGTAAGAACGGTGAGTTTAGGAGCAAATATTCAGTTTTGATAAATACGAGAAAAAATGAGAAGTACGATAAATAAATATAATCTTATTTTTATGTTGTTCTTGTTTGGAGCATGTTCTGATCTGGACAGAGAATATTCGACCACTATGAATGAAGAGGCGATTGCCGTGGAATATGGCAATTTGCAGAAACAGGTTACTCATCTGTATGCAGGTATGCGTGACGGACATTATTTGATTGATAATGCGATGATGGCTTCGTTAAGTGATGAGGCCGAATATACCTTGCAGGGTAATGCGCAAGTCTTTAATTCCGGTTCTTGGAATCAGTATGTTAATCCGGATGATTTGTGGGCACATTATTATTCTTATATACGTCGTATAAATACCTATTTGGAATCTTCGGAAAAGTTTGAAGTGAATCTGGACGCATATAAATTTGATCCGAGTGAAAACGCACAAGAGATTTATAAAACGCGATTGAAGGATATTACCAATTGGAAAAAAGAAGCCCGTTTTTTAAGAGCTTATTATCATTTTGAATTGGTAAAACGTTATGGCGGCATTCCGATTATGAAAACAGCTTTACCGTTGGATGCAGATTTTAAAAATATTCATCGAAATACGTTGCAAGAATGCGTTGATTTTATAGTTAATGAATGTTCTATTTTGGGTGGAGAAGGCGAAAATGGTGATGAAGATGCTTTACCAATAACTTATAATAATGATAATTTAGGAAGAGTGACAAGAGGGGCTGCTTTGGCTTTAAAAAGTCGGTTATTGCTATATGCGGCCAGTGATTTGTGGAATACGGATTCATGGGCACAAGGATATTCACATCCCGAACTGGTGACCTTAGAACAGAAAGACCGTAGGGGCAGATGGGCAGAGGCCGCCGCAGCAGCTAAAGCAGTAATTGATTTGTCTGCCGAAGCCGGTTATGGACTAATGGAACGTTATTCGGATTTGGGAAAAGTAACTCAAAGCCCAGAATTGATATTGGTACGACGTATAAGCGGAAATACCAATACGTTTGAAAAATTGAATTTTCCGGCCGGATTTCCTAATGGGGAAGGACGAGTTACTCCTTCACAGAATTTGGTGGATGATTATGAAATGATTGATGGCAGTAAGTTTGATTGGAATAATCCGGAACACGCACTCTCTCCTTATAGTAATCGTGATCCCCGTTTGGCCTTGTCGATATATACCAATGGCTCTTCATTTAAAAATACAACTATAGAAACATTTGATGGAGGGGCACACAAAAGGATTAAGAACGGGACAATGACCGGATATTATTTGAGAAAGTTTGTAGATTCTAATATCGATTTGGTGGTGAATGGTACAAGTAATCATCCCTGGGTGATCTTTCGTATTTCCGAGATTTACTTGAACTATGCTGAGGCTTTGAATGAGAGTAATCCCGGACATCCGGATATTCTGACTTATGTGAATAAAACAAGAGGCCGTTCTGATGTTAAGATGATTCCGATTGGAGATACGGATCAGGATGTGTTACGTAAAAGAATAAGAAATGAGAGACGGATTGAATTAGCTTTTGAGGATCATCGTTTATGGGACGCCCGGAGATGGATGATTGCGACGGATGTGCTTAATGCTGATTTGACAGGTGTTGAGATACGTAAGAATGAAAATGAAACATTTACTTATAAAAAAATCAATGTTGAAAAGAGAGTCTTTTCACCTAAAATGTATTTCTATCCTATACCGGGATCGGTCATTTTGAATGAGCAAGTAATGGCTGCTGGTTGGCCGCAAAATCCATTATGGTAAATTTCTTAACGAATAAAAATATAAAGTATATGAAAAAGATGATATATAGAGCATTGTCATTGTTGCTGGTTATCTTGTTACATGCATGTGAATATAAAGATATTTATGATGCAGGATCTGAATATCCGGTTGATAAAGTATACATAGCGGGGACTTATGAAAGTATTATTTATAAGGTTGATCAGATTGTAGAAACAGAAAATGCTCCGTTTCGTTATAAAATCGATGTAGAGAATAATAAGGTTTTGATACCTTTGGGTATATACCGGTCATCGGTATGGAGTAATAATGATGTGAGTGTTGAATTGGGTATTGATAATGATACGATACCTGCTCTTATCGATTCGGAGGAATTAGTGGGTGAAGATGGTACTATTCCCGAAATTCTGCCTGCAGATAAATATCGGTTGGATACGGAAATACATATTGCAAAGGGAGAAGATTTGGGACAATTGAATTTAACTGTGGATATTCCTTTTTTATTGGATAATCTGGATAAAAGATATGTATTAGGCATAAGGATACTAAATTCGAACGCAGAGATCAATGAAAAAATGAGTCTTATTGTTGTCGACATTACAGCGGGGTTTATAGAGCCTCAACCGGACTTCACTTTCGAAATGGACGAAAAGAAACCATTTGAGGTCTCTTTCTCCAATAAATCTGTTTTCTGCCTGGATTATGAATGGGATTTTGATGACGGGTCGTCAACGGTTAACGAGAAAGAGCCTCAGAAGCATGTGTTTCCCGGGGTTGGAATTTATAATGTAAAACTGACTTCGAAGGGTACGCGTGGAAATCTGGTTACAAAAGAAAAAGTGGTTCATATTTGGGAGGATATTACGGATATCTACATTAAAAATGGTGGAAATCCTTTCCAGAAAGCAGGATTGGTTTCCGGACGTGTTGACTGCCTGAAAGATTGGACCTGTACTGAAAATGTATTGTCGACTTATAATTCGTCTAAGAAGATATATGTAGGCGGTTATCAGGGAGATAATGGTGGAGTGATGGATTTTTATGCAAATAAAGCAACGACGGGTGCATTGGAAAATGCTAAAATTTATCAAACCACGGATTTACCGGAAGGGGCTTATTATGCTGCTTTTGTTCCGTTTAGTTTTGTTGGAAAAAATAATTGTTATTTTGTAGTAGCTAAGGGAGTGGAACTTCCTGATATTGACGATGTGGAAAGTAATCCTAATGTTATTGCTTATCTTCATTGGGATGAAACAATAGAGATAACAAAACAGGGTATGGAATTTGAAGTATTGGCAAGCGGACCTGTGACAATCGGTTTTGTTGTATCTAATGATGAGGGAGGACGTGTCAAAATAAAATCGGTTTCTTTAGCTAAATAATTAAGTAAATGATGGATATTATGTTAAGAAAATATTTTTTATTATATACTGTTGTAGTATTTTTTGCTTCTTGTTCTCTTTCTAATAGTTCGAAAATGCAAGAAACCGGAGCTGTAAAATGGCCGGAAATTACGCAAGAGATGAGACCATGGACCCGTTGGTGGTGGTTTGGGAATGTCTTGACTGAGAAAGATATTACAGCTGCCTTGGAATCGTATCGGAAAGCAGGAATAGGAGGGGTTGAAATTACTCCTGTATATGGAGTCAGGGGGGAAGAAAGTAAATTTATTGATTTTCTATCTCCAGAATGGATGGATAAATTAGTGTACACCCTTGCTGAGGCTAAACGCCTTGGCATGGGGGTAGATATGGCGAATACATCCGGATGGCCGTTTGGTGGGCCTTGGGTCGATGAGGATATGGCCTGTAAAAGTATGTTGTCAAAAACGTTTGAGTTACAAGAGGGAGAGAGACTGGCTGAGAGAATAGAATATGTCCGTCAACCGCTGGTTTATACTCAAAACGGTTCGAAAGTGAATATTGACGATGTGAAAGAACCTGTCACTGCGAACCGGAACTTGCAGGAGAATTGTTATGCACAGATTTGGTATAAAAAAAGTTTGCCGTTGATTACTGTCACAGCGAATAAGAAACGGGTAGGGCAGGTTGGATTTACAGAAACCATAGATCTTACGGATAGGGTGAAAAACGGTTTTTTAGACTGGACTGCTCCTAAGGGAGATTGGTTGATTTGTGCTTTGTTTCAAGGCAATCATGGTAAAATGGTGGAACGTGCGAGCCCTGGTGGTGAAGGGAATGTAATCGATCATTTTTCGGAGCATGCAATCAGTGAATATCTGAAAAAGTTCGACGAAGCATTTGCCGGATATGATTTGAGTTATTTAAGATGTTTTTTTAATGACTCTTATGAGGTGGATGATGCAGTTGGAAGTGCAAATTGGACTCCGGATTTTCTGAAAGAGTTTAAACGAGTTTGTGGATATGATTTAAAACAATATCTTCCGGCTCTTTTAGGCTTGGCAGATGATGATACTAATAGTAGGGTTTTACACGATTATCGTATGGTTATCTCTGATTTATTATTAGAACGATTTACCCGAAAATGGCAGTTGTGGGCTGAACATCAAGGAAAAGGTATTCGGAACCAGGCACACGGTTCTCCGGCTAATGCTCTGGATTTGTATGCGGCCAGCGATATTCCGGAAACAGAAGGGAGTACGATTACGGATATAAAAAGTGCTTCTTCGGCTGCTCATCTGATGGGAAAGAAGCTAACGTCAGCAGAATCAGCAACTTTGTTAAATGAACATTTTCAAACCAAATTGGCTGATGTCAAGATTGCCAATGATAAATTTTTATTGGGAGGTGTAAATCATATTTTTTATCATGGTACGGCTTATTCTCCTCAAAATGCTTCTTGGCCGGGATGGCTGTATTATGCAGCGGTACATTTTACTCCATCCAATAGTTTTTGGGATGATTTCGGAGCACTCAATAACTATGTTGCCTGTTCACAAAGCTTTTTGCAGGCAGGAAAACCATCTAACGATTTATTGCTTTATTATGGAATTTCTGACCTTTGGTCTACTCCCGGAAAAGAAATGTTTCATTACTTCCATTCTTTTAAAACGGTAACAATGGATGAATGCGGACGTTATCTCTGGCTAAACGGATATTCATGGGATGCTGTGTCTGACCAACTATTACAAGAGGTGAAAGTCGGGAAAGATGGTGTTTCTGCCGGAGGGAATACATATAAGATGATTGTGGTTCCTAAAATAAAACATATGCCTTTAAAGACATTTGAACGATTGATGGAGTTGGTGAAGGCCGGTGCTACCGTTGCTTTTTATGGTACGCTTCCTTCCGATGTTCCGGGGTTGATTGATTTAGAACACGACAGAAATAAATTGTTCTCTTTGAAAGATAGACTTAGATTTGTAGAAAAGGGGAAAGTGTGTATTGCTCAATATGGAAAAGGCAAATTTATAACCTCAGGGACCATCTCGGATTTGATGAGTGAATCGGGGATTATTTCCGAAAGTATTTGTAAACAGGGATTACAGTGTGTCAGGCGATTAAAAGAAGACGGGAATTTCTATTATTTTATTTTGAATCCTAAAGATAAAGAATTTTCAGATTGGATAACTTTGAATGCGGATTATAAATCGTGTGCATTATATAATCCAATGACAGGAAAAGACGGTTATGCGCGGACGCGTGAGAAGAGTGGGCAGACCGAACTATGGCTTAGTTTGAAACCCAATGAATCGATGATAGTCGAAACATTCAGTCAAAAGTATACGGGTGATTTGTATCCTTACTATACACCGATAGGCGAAGAGGTTATTTTGAATAATAATTGGACGATTTCTTTTGTGAAAGGTGGTCCTGTATTACCGGAAGCGAGAAATGTTACAGAATTGGAGTCATGGACAGAATATGGAGAAGACTACGCAGCTTTTTCTGGGACTGCTGAATATACAACTCGTATACCAGCATTACCGGGAAAAGCAGATGCTTGGTTACTTCATATAGAGCATCTGTATGAGAGTGCTGCGATATACGTGAATAATAAATATTTGGGAACTCTTTTTAATGCTCCGTATACAATAGAGATACCAGCTTCTGTATTGAAAGGAAATGATGAACTGAAAATTAAAGTATCCAACCTTATGGCAAATCGTATTTCTTATATGGATAAAAGAGGATTGGAATGGAAGATTTTTTATAATGCGAACATCGATTCAAAAGGACGAATGAACGTTGGAAAGGATGGGAAATTTGATGCAGGAAACTGGAAACCCCGACCATCAGGAATCTCGGGTAAAGTTATATTAAGGCCGCTTTCTTGTATCAAATAGTGGCAAGTATAAAGTTATAATCATTCGTATAGTTCACATTAAGATAAAAAATGTTATATGCTTATGAAGTCAATAATTTACTGGTCTGCATTGTTATCAAGTACATTAATTGTGACCCAATGTACAAATTACCAAAAAACAACTCAAAAAGATGATATTTTGAGAGAGCGAGACCTTGCTTATAAAGACAGTTTTTCCGCATCTGCTTATTATGAAGACCTCTATAACAGTGCTGAAATGAAGTATGCATTTAAAGGTACGACATCTGAGGAAGTCGATGTTTGGCAGACAGAATTTAGAGATAAATTAAAAGAAAGATTAGGGATCAGTCAGTTAGAAAAGCAGTTGGCTTCATTTAAAATTAAAGCCAGGAAAATCAATTCTGAAGATATTGGATATGCTATTAGAGAGAGATGGGAAATATGGACTGAACCGACTGTTCCCCTGCCGTTTGTGCTTTTATTACCTAAAAATAAAGAAGGAAACCTGCCTTTAATGATAACTCCGCACGGACATGGGAAAAATACGGAAACCTACGCCGGAATATATCTCTCTGAGCAGGAGCGCATTGAGGGCGAGATTGGCGAAAGAAATGTTGCTGTACAAGCAGTGCAGAACGGTTTTATTGCCATAGCTCCTACTTCAAGAGGATTCGGAAAGACACGTACTTCGGAAGATAAGGCAAAGGATGTACCATATTCTTGTCGTACGCTATTAATGCAAGACTTATTGGTTGGGCGAACTCCTATAGGTGATAGAGTGTGGGATATTTCTAAGTTGATAGATTGGGCATTGGCAGAGCTGCCCGTTGATAAGTCTAATATTATTGTTTCTGGTAATTCGGGAGGTGGGACGACGACTCTTTTTGCCGGAGCGTGCGATACTCGTATTTCGATGTCGATTCCATCTTCCTATTTTTGTACTTTTACAGGGAGTATTGGAACAATGTATCATTGTGACTGTAACTATGTTCCGGGAATATTGGAGTATGGTGAAATGTCTGATATTGCAGGACTGACAGCCCCTCGATTTTTTTGTACTTTGAATGGAAAAGACGATGCTATGTTTCCTCTAAAAGAAGCTCAGAAAGCTTTTGTAAATTTGAAGAAAATATATACGGCTGCCGGTGTTCCGGATAATTGCGAACTTTACATTGGCAATGGAGGGCATCGCTATTACAAAGAAGGTGCATGGAATTTTATAAATAAACATTTATTGAAATAACAAATGTTTATAAAAGATAGTTGAATTACTTATAGTATAAATCAATCTTAAGATAGTAGTAGAAAATTTATACTATAAGTAATTTCTATTTGGAGGTGATAATAAAAAGTTATAGCACATAAATAGAAACGATTGGCGTAACCCATAAACTAAGCGTATCTTTGCAGCCGAAAAAAATAATTAAATAATAAAGATATGGCTTTAGCAATTACAAGAACATTAAAGGCAAATAACAAAACTGTTTATGTAACTTTACTCTCAATTTTAACTTTTTTCTTGTTGTTAGACTACATTCCAGGAATGCATGCTCTTTCTGCATGGGTAACCCCTCCTTTAGCTCTCTTTTTAGGATTAGCATTTGCATTAATCTGTGGGCAGGCACATCCCAAGTTTAATAAGAAAACCTCAAAATATTTATTGCAATATTCCGTTGTCGGCTTGGGGTTTGGTATGAATCTTGATTCTGCTTTAGCTTCCGGTAAAGAAGGTATGGAGTTTACAATTATTTCTGTTATTGGTACCTTAGTGATCGGGTGGTTTATTGGTCGCAAGGTATTGAAGGTGGACCGTAATACCTCTTATTTGATCAGTTCCGGTACTGCTATTTGTGGGGGGAGTGCTATTGCTGCTGTTGGACCGGTGGTGAAAGCAAATGATAGTGAAATGTCTGTGGCATTAGCTACCATTTTCATTCTAAATGCAATTGCATTGTTTATCTTTCCCGTTATTGGTCACGCTTTGGGTATGAGCCAGCATGAATTCGGAACATGGGCTGCCATTGCTATTCATGATACGAGTTCTGTTGTTGGGGCAGGGGCAGCGTACGGTGAAGAGGCTTTGAAGGTAGCTACTACTATAAAATTGACTCGTGCTCTTTGGATTATTCCGATGGCATTTGCAACTTCGTTTATATTCAAAAGTAAGGGACAAAAAATAAGTATTCCCTGGTTTATTTTCTTCTTTGTACTGGCTATGATAGTAAATACTTATCTCTTAGGTAGTGTTCCGGAGTTAGGATCTGCTATTAACGGATTGGCTCGTAAAACTTTGACTATAACTATGTTTTTCATAGGTGCTTCTCTTTCTATGGATGTAGTAAGGTCGGTAGGGTTAAAGCCGTTGATTCAAGGTATATTACTGTGGGTTGTCATCAGTTGTAGCACATTGGCATATATTTATTGGTTTTAAGAAGGTTGATCAGCTATTGAGGTTTGAAAGACAAAAGGATAAAAATTAAAGGCTGTGCAGGGATTATTAATCCAACTGCGCAGCCTTTAATTTTTAATTTTCAATCTTTAATTTACTTATGCTCTTTCAGCTTTTCAAATATTAATGCTTCAAGTTCTTCTGCCAATTCCGGATTGTCGGCGATACACTGTTTGGCAGCGTCACGTCCTTGTCCCAGTTTGGTATCATTGTAGCTATACCATGAACCGCTTTTCTTGATAATTCCCATGTCAGCTCCTAAATCAATTACTTCTCCGGAACGGGAAATACCTTCGCCGAACATGATGTCGAACTCTGCTTTACGGAAAGGAGGTGCTACTTTGTTCTTCACTACTTTCACTTTAGTCTGTTTACCGATAACTTCTTCGCCATCTTTTATTTGTTGAGAACCACGGATGTCCAAACGTACAGAGGCATAGAATTTCAATGCATTACCACCAGTAGTCGTTTCCGGATTACCAAACATTACACCGATTTTCTCACGCAACTGATTGATAAAAATACAAGTAGTGCGGGTTTTGCTTACTGCAGAAGTTAATTTACGTAGTGCTTGAGACATCAAACGTGCCTGTAAGCCAACTTTGTTATCACCCATATCGCCTTCAATTTCGGCTTTCGGTGTTAACGCAGCCACAGAGTCCACGACAATAATATCAATGGCAGAAGAACGGATCAGCTGCTCGGCTATTTCCAATGCCTGTTCTCCGTTATCCGGTTGAGAGATAAAGAGATTGTCTACATCTACTCCCAGCTTTTCTGCGTAGAAGCGGTCGAATGCATGTTCAGCATCAATGAATGCTGCAATACCTCCTGCCTTTTGTGCCTCAGCAATGGCATGGATGGCCAGAGTTGTTTTACCGGAAGACTCCGGACCATAGATTTCGATTATTCTACCACGTGGATAACCGCCTACGCCAAGAGCTGCGTTTAATGCGATTGATCCGGTAGGGATAACCTCCATTTCTTCTACAACTTCGTCACCCATTTTCATGATAGAACCTTTGCCGAAGCTCTTTTCTATCTTGTCCATGGCAGCCTGTAAGGCTTTTAGTTTTTCGCTTGATGCCATATTATTTCCTGTTTCAAAATTAAGTTCGTCTTTCTTTGCCATACTATTTTAGTAGTTAATAGTTAGAATTTAGTAGTCAGTATACTGACTGATTAGTCTTTGTTTACTAAAATTTGAGCGGCGTGTTCTTTGGTTTTCACCTCTTTAGGGCCAATGATTCGTTCTATAATTCCTTCTTCGTTAATAAGGAAAGTAGTACGGAATGTTCCCATGTATGCACGCCCATACAGTTTTTTTTCTCCCCATACACCGAATTCTTCTACCAATTTCTTGTCTGTATCGGCTATGAGAGTGAAGGGTAATTCGTTTTTAGCTATGAACTTCTGATGTGATTTCTCATCATCCACACTTACACCAATCACTTCGTAACCGGCTTTACGCAGTTCAGAGTAATTGTCACGCAAGCTACAAGCCTGCGCTGTACATCCGGAAGTATTATCTTTTGGATAAAAGTAGATTACGATTTTCTTTCCTCTATAATTGCTGAGACGTATTTCCTCTCCTTTTTCGTTTGCTCCTAGTATTTCGGGAGCTTTATCTCCAACGTTTAATCCCATACTATTTTATAACTCTAAATCACCATCAAATACTTCGTGCCAGGGTAATCCCTGTTTATTCAGTTGATCCATGAACGGATCCGGATTAAACTCTTCTACATTATTCACACCCGGACGTTTCCATTCTCCTTTGAAGAACATCATGGCGCCGATCATAGCCGGCACACCGGTAGTGTAGCTGACTCCTTGCATACCAGTTTCCTTGTAAGCTTCCTGATGGCTACAGTTGTTGTATACGTAGTATGTGCGTTCTTTACCATCTTTCAATCCCCGGATGCGACAGCCAATAGAAGTTTCGCCTTCATAGTTTTCGCCCAGTTCCTGTGGATTAGGTAATACGGCTTTGAGGAATTGTAACGGGATGATTTCTACGCCATTGTAATTGATTGGATCAATACGGGCCATACCAATATTTTGAATTACGCGCAGGTGAGTCAGATATTCCTGACCGAAAGTCATCCAGAAACGTGCACGCTTGATCGTAGGGAAATGTTTTACCAATGACTCCAACTCTTCATGATAGAGTAGGTATGAATCGCGCGGACCGATATTAGGATAGGTAATATCTTTGTGAATTTCAAGCGGACCGGTGGTTACCCATTTACCATCTTGATAATAACGTCCGTTTTGGGTGATTTCACGGATATTAATTTCCGGATTGAAATTAGTGGCAAACGCTTTATGATGATTACCTGCATTACAGTCTACGATGTCCAGATACTGAATTTCGTCGAAATAGTGTTTTGCGGCATATGCTGTATAGATTCCACTTACCCCCGGATCGAAACCACAACCCAAGATAGCTGTCAGCCCGGCTTCTTTGAAGCGATCGTGGTAAGCCCATTGCCAACTATATTCAAAATGAGCTTCATCTTTGGGCTCATAGTTCGCAGTATCCAGATAGTTCACTCCAGCTTTCAGACAAGCTTCCATAATGGTAAGGTCTTGATAGGGGAGGGCAACATTGATTACCATTTCCGGTTTGAAGTCATTGAATAAAGCTACCAGCTCGTCTACATTATCAGCATCTACTTTGGCTGTTTTTATATTAGGATTACCAATGGCTTTTACGATGTCATCGCATTTGGATTTAGTGCGGCTGGCAATCATAATGTCAGTAAATACATCGGCATTTTGTGCCACTTTGTGCGCAACAACGGTACCTACACCGCCCGCACCGATAATAAGAACTCTACCCATTTCTTTAATATGAGAATTAAAAATTAAGAATTTAAGACTTGTTTAAGGAACAAATATACGGTATTATTTTTATAAAATCATTCCCTCTTTCCTTATTTATTTATAACGAAGCAACGTGCCGCTTTCAAATTCAAGTATTTTACGAGCGTACAACCAGCTTTCAAAACGCGTGTCCTGTTTATATTCTATTTGGATAGGATTGCCCAGTGCCAGACGACATTCATCTGTGGTCATTCCCTCCTTTATTTTTCCTTGAGCAATTAGTTTCCAATTTTCTTCTGTGATGTAAGGGTACTGCTTCCGGATATTTCCAAACACAAAAATATCTTCTATGTAATTCTCGTTTTTGGTAATTATATCATATTTCAAATCTACTTCAGTCTCATAAGTGCTTCCGTTTGCATCTTCCAGAGTCAGCATAGCTACTGTTTTAGGAGGCTCAATGGAAATATCTTTTATTTGTAACGGAGTGTAGCGTAGCAGGCGTACTTCTAATGCTGTGGTACTTCCTTCTACTTTCATGTTGCATTTTGTACTCATCGTTTGCTTGGGATAGACGGACATGCCGACGTATTTGCTTTTTAAGTTTTCAAGTGTTAATGCATTTTGATTATTGAATGAGAATGCGTTTGGAAAATATTTAGTTTTCTTATCTGCCTGAAAGTCTGACTTATCCATGCCGGAATTTGTTCTGGATAAAGCTACTTCAACATAGTATGAATTACCTTTTGTGTCTTCAAAAACAATCTTTACCGGATAGGCTTTACTGCCTACTCCTATATTTGTGATTGTAACTTTTTCATTTTCGGCAATTTGTACTGTCTTATAACCTGAATAGCTATTACTGTCGTCTATCCGTGCACTGGCGATGTGGGTGTAAACAACTTTGCCGATAAGTAACTCTCGTGCCTTGTCTACATCGGGTAAATATACCAGGCCACTAATGTTGGCACGTGGGTTTTGTTCACAAATATCATTAAGGCGTAGGTTTTTGAATTCGGAATAATACTTATTTCCTTCGCAGCTAAAGATGAAACGGGTGGAGTAATTAGTACCCACGTAGGTCTCTTTTTCTTTCTCTTCTGTACCCTGAAACTCGAAGATTTTGTGTTTAAGTTTATTGCTGTCTACTTCTTTTTCTGTTTCGTAAGAGTTGAAGATTGGAATAAAAAGCTCATTACCATCAGGAATAAACATGAATTTTAATCCGGGTGTCCATTTACATAAGAGTTGCAACGGAAAGTTACTCTCAATAAATTGTTCTTCTTCGCTCATACTATTACTTTTTTGCTGAGGCGTCGTTACAAGATAATCATTCTGAGCTGTAATGGCTACAATTCTCAGAATAAGGCAGAGGAGGATAAATGTAATTCTTTTCATCTTCGTTTGTATTTCATGAACCATTGAATTGTCTGTTCTGTTAATATTAACTCAGACAAATGTATGAACTTTATGTTATTTTTGATATATTTGCGCCCATATTTAACTTAAACGTTATTGAATAATGAAAAAAGTATTAGTTTCTATTTTCATTGCAGGTGCAGCACTTGCAATGTCATCTTGTCGCTCTTCCAAAGAGGCGACTTCTTTGTCTTCCATGAATGGTGAATGGAATATTATTGAGATAAACGGTACAGCTGTTGTGCCGGGTCAAGGTCAGCAAATCCCTTTTATCGGCTTCGATACTACTACAGGAAAAGTATATGGTTACACCGGATGTAATCGTTTAATAGGATCAATTGATGTGAATGCGAAAGCTGGTACAATTGATTTGGGAGCATTAGGCAGCACTCGTATGGCTTGCCCGGACATGACCCTTGAACAGAATGTATTGAGCACTTTGGGACAGGTCAAGGGATATAAAAAAATGGGGAAAGCAACAATGGCTCTTTGCAATGCTTCCGACCGTCCTGTTGTTATACTTCAAAAGAAAGCTTCCGATGTGAAAGTGGCTGATTTAAAGGGTGAATGGAACATTACGGAAGTGAATGGAGAAGCGGTTCCTGCTGGTATGGAAAAACAACCTTTCATTGCTTTTGATGTGAAAGAACAGAGAATTCATGGCAATGCCGGATGCAACCTGATCAATGGTGGTTTCAAAATGGAGGAGGGTAATGCTCTTTCAATCTCTTTCCCTGCTGTAGCATCTACCATGATGGCATGTCCTGATATGGAAACCGAAGGTAAAATTATGAGTGCCCTGAATGAAGTGAAATCGTTTGGTAAACTTGCCGGTGGTGGAATTGGCTTGTATGATGCGAATAATACTTTAGTATTGGTGCTTACCAAGAAATAAGAGAAGTATATATTAAATAAGTATAGTGTAGCCTCGGATGAACAAATGTTGTACATCCGGGGCTATGTGTTTATGTCTGAATATAAGGAAGGTAGATGGCTTTTGCCTTAGAGAAGTACTCTTTTCTTCGGTGAGAAGCGCTGTACGACATGTGCATCTCGTACAGCGCGACATGTGCATCTCGTGCAGTACGACATGTGCATCTGGTACAGTACGACATGTGCATGTCGTACATCGTTCCTTACCAACCTTGTACAGGTTGAGTCCTATCATACGCTATGAAGGTCTTACTGAAGTATTGCTTTATCCTTTTTATCCTTTATTTTTTAGTATGATCCAGATAATGACTGGAGCACCAAAGAGGGCTGTCACGGCATTGACGGGGAGTGTGCCTTGAAAACCAGGCATTTGTGAAATAAGGTCACATATTAATAGGATGATGGCTCCGCACAGCATAGAAGCCGGAAGAATAATCCGGTGATTGGGAGTCTGGAATAGCCCACG
Source organism: Bacteroides sp. 41_26 (assembly GCF_949740115.1). NCBI lineage: Bacteria > Pseudomonadati > Bacteroidota > Bacteroidia > Bacteroidales > Bacteroidaceae > Bacteroides > Bacteroides sp. 41_26. The sequence continues at coordinate 4,155 of NZ_CATJGZ010000040.1, read as the reverse complement.
GGCAATATGAGGCATTGTGATCCCAATAAAAGCAATCGGTCCGGTGAAAGCCGTTGAAGTACCTGCCAACAGTGCTGTAGCCAGAATAATCCATAAACGCAGTTGAGTGACAGAAATACCCAGTCCACTGGCGTAGTTTCTGCCCAGTAGTAATACATTCAGCTGTTTCTGTAAAAGTAGCGCTAGAAATATTCCACAGATAATGACAGGAGCCATTACTGCCATTTGTCCCCAACCTACAGAAGAAAGGCTACCGAATGTCCAGGTAATAAATAGTTTCAGTGTATCCGGATTACTCATGCTTTGCAGAATACTCACTATTGCTCCGGCAAAATAACCGAACATCATACCTATTATTAACAAAGAAACGGTCTGTGGTATGCGAATGGATACGATTATAACCAACAATAGTACACATACTGCTCCAATAATAGCAGCCATTACCTGCCCCCATCCGGTAATGAGCCAAAGGGGAAGGGTGGAAGTACCTAATGTGAGTAAGGCAACTCCCAAGCTGGCACCGGAGGTAACCCCCAATACGTCAGGGCCTGCCAATGGATTATGAAACAGGGTTTGCATCAGTACGCCGGCTACAGAGAGAGCTCCTCCCGCCAGTATGGCAGTAATAGCTTTAGGTAACCGGTGATTTAATATGATCTCATGATAAATAAGATTGTCACTGTTTCCTGTTAAGGTTACCCACACATCAGATAATGACAGGTTGACACTGCCAATAGCGATATCAGCCAGAAAAGCACAAATCAGCAGTCCGCTTAACAAAAAAAACAGAGGATAACTTTTCATTATTTCAGTCGTTCGTAATAGGTCAGTTCATATTCAGAGAAAAGGTTGGGATGGCAGATTTTAATCATGTCATTCAGTAGCAAGTCAGGACGTGCGACTCCGCTTTCCCAGTAGTCATTTCCTCCGGTAGCATTTGTTCGTTTGTTTGTATTGTACACATTACCTTCTTTGTAGGCTTTGAAAAGTTTGTATTTGTTATCTGTTTTTCCCAACTCTTCGAGTGAAGAAGCCTGTGCACCTATCCATATATCCGCTTGGTTAAAATTCACCAATACCTCTTCTATATTACTGGGAATACTGGTGCTGGTTGAATCCTGTGAGTATTTGTACGAGGCTCCGGCATCACGAAACAATTGGGCTGTATAGCTTTTACCACCAGGTAATGACCAGGTACCGCGATAATCCTGTCCGGAGAAAATAGATGGAGCATATGAGAGTACCAGTGCTTTCATTTTTGAATCGTTATAGCGTTGTTCTATTCCCGTATATATACTGTCAGCCAGTGCTTCTTTATCAAAGAAAGCTCCGATAAATTTAATCCATTCGGCGCGTCCCAGCAAAGTCGGCTCTTGCCACTCTATATTATATATAAGGTTAAGGCCTGTCTGTCGCATTCGTTTGCTATTCTCATCTTCGGTATTATAAGCGGTAGTCATGACAGCTTGTGGATGGAGTAGGAGCAGATTCTCTATATCAAGATTGAAAGCGTCTCCCAAATCCTTAATTTGTCCTTTTTCTACTCCCTTTAGAATAGTGGGGTTATAAATATAGTCAGAATTACATACGCCCGTCACTTTGTCAAGTTCTCCCAACAACTCTAGGAAGCCGAGATGGGTGGCTGAGTTTGTCATCAGGCTTTTTAACGGAATAGTAATTTTATGTCCGTCTTGGGGCACTGCAATTGTCTCATCTTTAACGAGATAATATTTATCATATATTTCTCCTGGTTTCCAGGGATTATATACAGTGACAATGGTATAATTATCGGTATGTGCTATACCGAAACCTTGGGCTTGTGACAGAGAAACGGGAGTACTATCTTGTAATACTGTTTCCTTTTTTGTTTTTCCACCACAGGCTGTCAGCAAAACAAAAAGGCAGATGTATAAAATGCGGTTTGTCATATCAGGTTTGTATAAATTAGAAACTACTATCTTCTAACTTCCAACTACAAAGATAAGAATTTATTTTTTCCATCGAACCAGAGCCGGTTACATTTGTTGTATGAAGCAATCATGCTTGCAGCCTTGTGCCTGCTGCGGCAGTTTCTATCGTTAAAAACTGTCGTTTTGGCAGAAAATATGTCACTAACTAATGTAATTTCCTTTTGGCACACGGTTTGTTTTTTAGTTGTCGTCCGCTTGAAAGATATCCTTGAAGAAAGGCGCTGAATGACAATCGGACAAAAGGAAATTAGAATAATAAATAATATAAAAGTATAAAGATCATGGGAAAAATTATTGGTATTGACTTAGGAACAACAAATTCATGTGTTTCTGTATTCGAAGGAAACGAACCGGTAGTAATTGCAAACAGCGAAGGTAAACGTACAACTCCTTCTATTGTTGCATTTGTTGATGGTGGCGAACGTAAAGTAGGTGATCCTGCAAAACGTCAGGCTATCACAAATCCGACAAGGACAATTTTCTCTATTAAACGCTTCATGGGTGAAAATTGGGATCAGGTGCAAAAAGAAGTAACCCGCGTTCCATATAAAGTAGTAAAAGGTGATAATAACACTCCGCGTGTTGATATTGATGGTCGTCTTTACACTCCGCAGGAAATTTCTGCAATGATTTTGCAGAAAATGAAGAAAACTGCTGAAGACTATCTTGGACAAGAAGTAACAGAAGCTGTTATCACTGTACCTGCATACTTCTCTGATTCACAACGTCAGGCCACTAAAGAGGCTGGGCAGATTGCCGGACTGGAAGTAAAACGTATCGTAAATGAACCGACTGCTGCTGCACTTGCTTACGGTCTTGATAAGGCACACAAAGATATGAAGATCGCCGTATTCGACCTTGGTGGTGGTACATTTGATATCTCTATCCTTGAGTTCGGTGGTGGTGTATTTGAGGTACTTTCTACTAATGGTGATACTCATCTTGGTGGTGATGACTTTGACCAGGTAATTATCAATTGGTTAGTTGAAGAATTCAAGAATGATGAAGGTGCTGATCTTACCCAGGACCCGATGGCTTTGCAACGTTTGAAAGAAGCTGCTGAAAAAGCTAAGATTGAATTATCTTCTTCTACAAGTACAGAAATCAACTTACCGTATATCATGCCGGTAGGTGGTGTACCTAAGCACTTGGTTAAGACATTGACTCGTGCTAAATTTGAATCTCTGGCTCATAACTTGATTCAGGCTTGTCTTGAACCATGTAAAAAAGCAATGCAGGATGCAGGTTTGGGTAACTCTGATATTGATGAAGTAATCCTTGTAGGTGGTTCTTCACGTATCCCTGCTGTACAGAAACTGGTTGAAGATTTCTTTGGTAAAACTCCTTCTAAGGGTGTTAACCCCGATGAAGTAGTAGCTGTCGGTGCTGCTGTACAGGGTGCTGTGTTAACAGACGAAATCAAAGGCGTGGTATTGTTGGATGTTACTCCGTTGTCAATGGGTATTGAAACACTGGGTGGTGTGATGACTAAGTTGATCGATGCTAACACAACTATTCCCGCACGTAAGAGTGAAACATTCTCTACTGCTGCTGATAATCAGACAGAAGTAACTATTCATGTGTTGCAAGGTGAACGTCCGATGGCTGCACAGAATAAATCAATCGGCCAGTTCAATCTGACAGGTATCGCTCCGGCTCGTCGTGGTGTACCCCAGATTGAAGTAACATTCGATATCGATGCTAACGGTATCTTAAAGGTATCTGCTAAAGATAAAGCTACTGGTAAGGAACAAGCGATCCGTATTGAAGCTTCCAGTGGTTTGAGCAAAGAAGAAATTGATAAGATGAAAGCAGAAGCAGAAGCTAATGCTGAGGCAGATAAGAAAGAACGTGAGAAGATTGATAAACTGAATCAGGCTGACAGTATGATTTTCTCTACTGAAAATCAATTGAAAGAACTGGGTGATAAGTTGCCTGCTGACAAGAAAGCTCCGATTGAAGCTGCTTTGCAGAAACTGAAAGATGCTCACAAAGCACAGGATCTGGCTACTATTGACAGTGCTATGGCTGAACTGAATACTGCATTCCAGGCTGCAAGTGCTGAGATGTATGCACAAAGCGGTGCACAAGGTGGTGCTCAGGCTGGTCCGGATATGAACGCTGGACAACAAGCTGGTGGACAGTCTAATGGTGGACAGGATGAACATATTCAGGATGCAGACTT